>NZ_JANOCG010000431.1:0-4038 GCF_031412075.1 Rhizobacter sp. | reverse complement strand
CGACTCTGGTTCATGCACTCCGGCAACGTGGCAAACGCTATGGCCTGCAGACCATGTGCGAGGGCGGTGGGCTGGCCAATGTGACGATCATCGAGCGCTTGTCATGAGGGAGCGAAACCCCGCCGTCGCGTAACCGCTTGTTCGTCGCGACACGACCCGGGGATAGACTCGCCCCCACGATGTACGCGAAATTCTTCGGTCTCAGGCAAGAGCCCTTCTCGATCGCGCCCGACCCTCGCTACCTGTACATGAGCGAGCGTCACCGCGAGGCGCTGGCGCATTTGCTCTATGGCGTGCGGGGTGGCGGAGGGGTGGTGCTGCTCACGGGCGAGATTGGGGCTGGCAAGACCACGGTGTGCCGCTGCTTCCTGGAGCAGATCCCCAAGCGCTGCAATGTCGCCTACATCTTCAACCCCAAGCTCACGGTGGTCGAGCTTCTGAAGACGGTGTGCGAGGAGTTCCGCATCCCGCTCGACCCGGATCGGCTTCGCAGCGAGACGGTCAAGGAGTATCTCGACCCGATCAACGAGTTCTTGCTCAAGACCCACGCGGTGGGGCTGAACAACGTACTCATCATCGACGAGGCGCAGAACCTCTCGCCCGAGGTGCTGGAGCAGCTGCGCCTGTTGACCAACCTCGAGACCAGCGAGCGCAAGCTGCTGCAGATCATCTTGATCGGCCAGCCCGAGCTGCGCGACATGCTGGCCCGGCCCGACCTGGAGCAACTGGCCCAGCGCGTGACCGCGCGCTATCACCTGAAGGCCTTGTCTCAGGCCGAGACCACGCAGTACATACGGCATCGCCTGAGCGTGGCGGGCTTGAGTGGCCTGGTGCCCTTCGAGCGCGACGCGCGCAGCCGCATTCACCAGCTGTCGCGCGGTGTGCCGCGCCGCATCAACCTGCTGTGCGACCGCGCCTTGCTGGGCGCGTATGCCGGCGGCCGCTCGCGGGTGAACCGCGACACCGTCGACAAGGCCGCGGTTGAGGTATTCGGCGAGAGCGACATCGCGGCCTTGCCCGCCACACGTTTGACGCGGGTGGCACTGTTCGCCGCGGGCGCCGGCCTGCTCGCCGGGGCAGCCTTGTTCGGCATCATCAATTGGGTTGCGGCCCAGAATGGGGCGCAGCGGCAGCCCGCGGAACCGGTCGCCAAGGCAGCGTCGGCCGCGGCGAGCGCATCGCTGGCCGCTGCCAGCCGGCCCACCACCGCCAGCAGTGCCATCGCGGACCCGGCAGCGGCGATCACGCTGCGCCTGCGCAGTGAAAACGAAGCCTGGCGCGAGCTCGGTACCTGGTGGAAGGCCTCGCTGGGCGAGGGCGATCCCTGCCAGTCGGCCGCGCAGCAGCAGTTGCAGTGTTTCAAGAGCGATGGGGGTTTGGCTCTGATCCGCCAGCTGGGCCGCCCGAGCGTGCTCACGCTGTACGACGACGCTGGCAAACCGGCCTATGCCGTGCTGGTGGCGCTCACGAACCAGAGCGCCACCCTGCGTGCGGGCGGTGTCACGCAGACGGTCGGTTTGCTGGCCTTGTCGCGCCAGTGGCGCGGCGAGTTCGCCACCCTGTGGCGTTCGCCGCAGGGTTACCAGAGCAAGGTGACCTTCGCCCAGGCCGGCCCCGCCATCGACTGGCTGGCGGTGCAACTGGCCAAGGTGCATGGTGAGGTACACCCGGTGGGTACGCAGAAACTGGATGCCGCCTTGCAGGCCAAGGTGTCCAGCTTTCAGCTCGCACAGGGGCTCAAGCCCGATGGCAGGGCAGGGCCCATCACCGTGATGCAACTCAATCGGGTCGCCGGTGTGGACGAACCACGTCTCCAGGCCGACACGGCTGCCAACTGAAAGGCGGGGCATGTCTTACATCCTCGATGCACTCAGACGCGCCGATTCCGAGCGCGAGCGTGGCGCGGTGCCCAGCCTGCATGCGAAGCAGCTGCCCGAAACCCTCGCCGACGAAGACGAAGACGAGCGTGGCGGGCGCGCGCAGCCCTTGCTGTGGGCGGTGATTGGCCTCTCGCTGGTGCTGGCCGCCGTGTTGGCTTGGCAGTTCATGGGGAGCAGCTCGCCGGAGCCAGTTATTCCACCCGTGGCCGTGGCGCCTGCTGCGGCGCCGGTGATGGCCCCGGCGGTGGTGGCCCCGCTCGCGCCGCCGCCGCAACTGCCGCCGCCGACGCCCAACCCGGTGGCCGTGGCGCCGAAAGCGCCCGTCGCCGCACCGCCCGCTGAACGCAAGCCGCCACCGCGCGCGGCGGCCAAGCTGCCCGCGCCAGCGTCAGCGTCGGCAGCCGAACCTGTGCGCCCGGCGATGGCCTTCAACGAGTTGCCCGAGCAGATTCGCCGCGAGTTGCCTCAGCTGGTGATTGGCGGCGCGATGTACTCGCAGACGCCCGCCAACCGCATGCTGATCTTGAATGGCCAGGTGTTCCATGAGGGTGACAAGGTGACGGGCGGGCTGGTGCTGGAGCAGATCAGCCTGAAATCAGCGGTGCTGGCCTACAAGGGCTACCGCTATAACATCAATTACTGAGGGCGCGTTGCTTCAAGAAGCAACGCGCCCCCGCGCGCTCACCGCTGGGTGAGCTGAGCCTGCACCTGCGGCGGCGTCACCGCGTAGTGGTCGAACTGCATCGAATACTGCGCCCGGCCCGATGAGAGCGCACGCAGCGTGCCGATGTAGCCAAACATCTCCGACAGTGGCACATGCGCCTCGACCACCGCCGCGTTGCCGCGGTTGTGCTGCGCGCGGATCGTGCCGCGCCGCCTGTTCAAGTCACCGATCGCGTCGCCCAGGTGGTCGGCGGGTGTCACCACCTCGACGGCCATCAAGGGCTCCAGCACCACCGGCGTGGCCTTTGCCGCAGCTTCGCGCAAGGCAGCGCCCGCCGCCAGCTCGAAGGCCAGCGTCGACGAATCGCGCTCGTGGTGGCTGCCATCGACCAGCGTCGCCTGGAAGTCGACCAGCGGGAAGCCCGCCAGCACACCGGCCTCAGCCGCGCGGCGCACGCCGGCCTCCACCGCGGGAAGGAACTCGCGGGGGATCGCGCCGCCCACCACCTGGCTCTCGAAGCGGATGCCTTCGCCACGTGGCAAAGGCGTGAGCCGCAGCGTCAGCTCGGCGTACTGGCCGGGGCCGCCACTCTGCTTCTTGTGCAGGTGCCGCACCTCGGCCGGCCGCGTGATCGTCTCGCGGTAGGCCACTTGCGGCCGCCCGGTCGACACGTTCACGTGGTGCCGTGTGCGCAGGTTCTCGAGCGTCACCTCCAGCTGCAGCTCACCCATGCCCGACAGGATCGTCTGGCCCGACTCGCTGTCTTGCCGGATGCGCAGGCTCGGGTCTTCGCGCACGAGTGCGTGCAAGGCCTTGCCGAGCAGCTGTTGATCGGCCTGTGTCTTGGGTTCCACGGCCACGTGGATCACCGGCTCGGGGATGCTGATCTGCTCGAGCACCACCGGGTGCTGGCGGTCGGCCAGCGTGTGGCCCGTGAGCGTGTCTTTCAAGCCGACCACGCCCGCGATGTCACCCGCCTCCAGAACCTGGCGTTCCTCGTGCTTGTCGGCATGCACCTCGTAGAGTCGCGCCACACGCTCGGTCTTGCCGGTGCTGGTGTTCATCACCACGTCACCCGGCCGCAGGCGGCCACGGTAGACGCGCACGAACACCATCGCGCCGTGGGCATCGCTCACCACCTTGAAGGCGAGCGCCGCCAGCGGGCCGTCGAGGTCGGGCTCGGGTTGGCCCTCCACGGCTCGCACGTCTTGCGGCGCAGGCAGGTAGTCGACCACGGCGTCGAGCAAGGGCTCCACACCCTTGTTCTTGAACGCCGCACCGGCCAGCACGGGCACGAACGCGCCCGCCAGCGTGCCGGCGCGGATGCAGGCACGCAGCTGCGCCACCGTGGGCTCGCTGCCGTTGAGGTAGGCGTTGAGCACGGTGTCGTCTTGCTCGACCACGGTTTCGACCAGGCGAGCGCGGGCGCTGATGGCTTTCGCCATCAGCTCGGGCGGGATCGCCTGCGTCTCATACGGTTCGCCGATCTCGGTA
>NZ_JANOCG010000430.1:0-3745 GCF_031412075.1 Rhizobacter sp. | reverse complement strand
GTGGGCACGCTCGACGAGCCCGACCGCCTGCCGCCCGACGTGCACATCTTCACCATGTCCAAACAACCCTGGGTGCTGCTGCCACCGGGCACACCGGCCGTGCACGAGTACTACAAGGCCTCGGAGCTGTGGCCGGCCGACAGCCTGGCGCGGCGTGCGGCCTTAATGCGCAAGGCGGCGCCGCCAGCGGGGTGAGCCTCCGTCGCGGTCACGCTGACGGGATGGTGAGCAGCGCGGAGCGTTTGGCCGCTTCCAGCACGATCTGCGTGCTGAAGCTGCGCACGTTCGGGTCGTGCAGCAGGCAGGCTTCGCAAAAGGCGTCGTAGGCCATCAGGTCGGGCACCACCACGATCAGCACATAGTCGGCCACGCCGGTGACGCCATAACACTGCTGCACCTCGCTGCGGGCTGTCACCTTGTCGCGAAAGGCTCGCTGCGCCCGCGCCGACTCGTCGACCAGGTCCACCTGCACGATGGCCGTCACGTCCAGGCCCAGCTGGCGGCAGTCCAGCGAAGCGACCTCCGCCACGATCACACCACTTTCGCGCAGGCGCTTGATGCGCCGCTGAACCGCTGCTGCCGAGAGCCCGACCTGCTCGCCGATCTGCTGCGAAGGCACGCGGGTGTCGGCCTGGTACAGCAAGAGGATGTGGCGGTCGAAAGCGTCGAGGGTCATGGTGGCAAGGGGGCCGCGAGGCGAAGGCTCAGGTTGCGGTTTGGCCGCGTGCGGCCGGGCCAGGATGCGGCCGTTCACACCTCGGCGCGTCGAACAATAACCGAATGCCAATCATGAAGGAGCTCACTTGATCAGCCATGTTTCGCTGGGCACAAAGTGTTATGCCGAGTCGGTGGATTTCTATCAGAACGCGCTCGGCCCGCTCGGCGCGCAGTTGCTGCGCGACACGGGCAAGGAAGCCGCGTTCGGCGTGCCACCGCAGTGGTCGTTTTTCCTCTACCCGGTGGAGGCCTCGGAGGCCGGCGTCACGGCGGCGGGCATGCACCTGGCCTTTCAGGCGGCTTCCCGCGCGCAGGTGATCGGGGTCTACGAACGTGCGCTGTCTGCCGAGGCCGCCAGCCTGTTCTCGCCACGCGAGCGGCCCGACATCAGCGCCACCTACTTCGGCGCGATGTTCACTGATCTGGACGGCCACCGCATCGAGGTCATGACCGACGCGACCTGAAGTTCAGGCCTGGGTCTTCGGCGGCTGCGGCCGCATCAAACCCTCTTGCGCGACGGAGGCGACCAGCCGGCCGTCTTGCGTGAAGATGCTGCCCCGGCAGAAGCCGCGTGCGCCGCGGGCGGCGGGCGAGTCGGTGGCGTAGAGCAGCCACTCGTCCATGCGGAAGTCGTCGTGGAACCACATCGCGTGGTCCAGGCTCACGCCTTGCACGCTGCCGTTCATGAAGCTCAGGCCGTGCGGCAGCAGCGCCGCGTGCAGCAGGCCGAAGTCAGATGAGTAGGCCAGCATCGCCTGGTGCAGCACCGGGTCGTCGGGCAAGCGGTCGGAGGCGCGGAGCCAGGAGTTGTTGAGCGGCCCGCGCACCGGCGGGTTGAACGGGTCGAAGGGGTCGCACTGGCGGATGTCGATCGCCGTTTCGGCGTGCAGCACCGCGCGCAGGCGCTCGGGCAGGCGGTCGATGTGTTTGCGGCGCATCTCGTGCACGCTGATCAAGCCGTCGGGCGGCGGCACTTGCGGCATCACGGCCTGGTGTTGTGGGCCTTCTTCCTTCACATGGAAAGAGGCCGCAAAGTTGAAGATCGGCTGGCCGTGCTGAATGGCGACCACGCGCCGCGTGGTGAAGCTGCCACCGTCGCGGATGCGCTCCACGTCGTAGACGATTCTTGCGGCCTTGTCGCCGGGCCGCAAAAAGTAGGCGTGCAGCGAGTGCACGCTGCGCCCGGGCTCCACCGTGAGGGCCGCCGCCATCAGCGCCTGGCCCAGCACCTGTCCACCGAAGACGCGCGGGCTGCCGATGTCGCCGCTGATGCCGCGAAAGAGGTTGTTCTCGAGCTGCTCCACCTGCAGCATCTCAATCAGTTCTTGGACTTGTGCATTCATGGCCGAAATGATCGCACCAATCGGCAGGCACCAGGCCCGTACCATCGCGGTTGCCTCAACCCGCCCCACTGACCTTGCAGACAGAACACACCACCCCATCGCTGGCACGCCTGGCCGTGCCTTCGCTGCTGCTGATCGCCGCGCTGCCGGGTTGGGCGCAGACCGATCCACCAACCACCTTGCAGGAGTGCGCCGCCATCGGCGCCGCTGCCGACCGCCTGGCCTGCTACGACCGCCTCGCCGGCCGTGCGCCGCCCACCCCGGCGCCCGGCGACGCGCCCGCGCCCACCACGCAGCTGGCGCCCACCTTCACCGCCGCCTCGCCGGCCAACGGAGACGAACCCGACCCGAGCCTGTTGTCCAAGTACTGGGAGCTCGACGCCAAAGACAAGCGCGGCACCTTCAACCTGCTCGGCTACCGCGCCAACTACGTCGCGCCCCTGCACGCCACCAACCGCATCAACCGCGCGCCGAGCTCACCCACCCAGGCCGTGGTGAACCAGCCCAACTACCGCAGCGTCGAGGCCAAGTTCCAGATCTCGCTGCGCACCAAGGTGCTGCAAGACGTGTTCGACAGCGGTGGCGACCTGTGGCTCGCCTTCACCCAGCAGGCCATGTGGCAGATCTGGAACGGGCGCGACTCCAAGCCGTTTCGCAACACCGACTACGAAGCCGAGGGGAGCTTCATCCTGCCCACCAAGCCGAGCCTGCGCCAATTGCCTTGGGGCTGGCAGTGGCGCTTCAGCCAGCTGGCAATTGCCCACCAGTCGAACGGGCAGTCCGACCCGCTGTCGCGCAGCTGGAACCGCGTCTATGCGGGGGTCGGCATCGAGCGGGGTGACCTGACGCTCACCGGCCGCGTCTCACAACGCTTCAATGAGAGCTATTCGAGTGACAACAACCCCGACCTGGTCGACTTCCGTGGCCGCAGCGAGCTGCAGCTGGGTTGGACGCCTGGCGCCTCCACCACCTCGCTGTTGCTGCGCACTGCAGTGCAAGGCCCCAAGTACGGCGCCCTGCAGCTGGAGTGGACCTACCCCGTGAAACGCGACCAGCCCAACGGCCTGCGCTGGTTCGTGCAGGCCTTCAGCGGCTACGGTGAGACGCTGACCGACTACAACTTTCGGCAGAGCAGTTTTGCGCTCGGCCTCATGTTCATGCAGTTCTGACGGTTACGCCGCCTTCTGATCGCCTGCGCGCCACTGCGCCATCAGCCCGGCCCACTTGGGGCGTGCCGTTGCCAGGTGCCGCGCCTTCACATGCCCGTAGCCACGAATGTCTTCTGGGATGCTGGCGATGGCGAGTGCCAGGCCATGGTTGCCGGCGTTCAAGCCGCGCAGCACCTCGTCAATGCTGTCGCGGTACTCGCCGATCAACGCTCGCTCCATCTGGCGCTCTTCGGTCCGGCCGAACACGTCGAAGGCCGTGCCGCGCAGGCCCTTCAACTTGGCCAGCACACGAAACGCGCTGAGCATCCACGGGCCGAACGACTGTTTGACCAACTCGCCCTTGTCGTTCTTCTTCGCGAGCAGCGGCGGGGCCAGGTGGTAGTTGAGCTTGTAGTCCCCTTCGAACTGCGCCGCCACCTTGTCGAGAAACGCCTGGTCGGTATGCAGCCGCGCCACTTCGTATTCGTCCTTGTAGGCCATCAGCTTGAAGAGGTAGCGCGCCACGGCCTCGCTGAG
>NZ_JANOCG010000429.1:0-6930 GCF_031412075.1 Rhizobacter sp. | reverse complement strand
CTCGACGAATCGCACGTGTTGATCGGCCAGCTGGGCGGCATGTACAACGGCGACCGCGCGCG
This sequence comes from Rhizobacter sp., assembly GCF_031412075.1. Classification (GTDB taxonomy): domain Bacteria; phylum Pseudomonadota; class Gammaproteobacteria; order Burkholderiales; family Burkholderiaceae_C; genus Rhizobacter. The sequence continues at coordinate 6,868 of NZ_JANOCG010000429.1, read as the reverse complement.
CAAGACTACGCTGGTCGAGTACGGGTTCCGCCTGCCGTCGGCACTGGACAACCGGCCTCTTAAGTTCGAAGAGTTCGAGAAGAAGATGCGCCAGGTGATGTTCATCTCGGCGACGCCGGCGAACTATGAAAAAGAGAACTCCGGGCAGGTGGTCGAGCAGCTGGTGCGGCCCACCGGCTTGATCGACCCCTTGGTCGAAGTTCGGCCGGCCACCCACCAGGTCGACGACGTGCTGCAAGAAATCCGCGACCGTGTTGACAAGAGCGAGCGTGTGCTGATCACCACGCTGACCAAGCGCATGTCGGAGCAGCTCACCGACTACCTGGCTGACAACGGCGTGAAGGTGCGTTACCTGCACAGCGACATCGACACGGTGGAGCGTGTCGAGATCCTGCGTGACCTGCGCCTCGGCACCTTTGACGTGCTGGTCGGCATCAACTTGTTGCGCGAGGGGCTCGACATTCCGGAGGTGTCTCTGGTGGCCATCCTCGATGCCGACAAGGAAGGCTTCTTGCGCTCCGAGCGTTCGCTGATCCAGACCATTGGCCGCGCGGCGCGCAACATCAACGGCAAGGCCATCCTGTACGCCGACAAGATCACCGACTCGATGAAGATGGCGCTCGGCGAAACCGAGCGCCGCCGCACCAAGCAGATCGCACACAACCTCGAGCAAGGCATCACGCCGCGCAGCATCCAGAAGCAGGTGCGCGACCTGATTGACGGCGTCTACTCCGAAAAGACCAAGGGCGAGCAGCGCGACATGGCCGCTGCAGCCGTCGAAGCCTTGTCGGAGAAAGACCTCTCCAAGCGCATCAAGCAGCTTGAAAAGCAGATGCTTGAACACGCGCGCAACCTGGAGTTCGAAAAAGCCGCTCGCGTGCGCGACCAGCTGGCGATGCTGCGCGAGCAAGCCTTTGGCGCTCCGGGCACAGACAACATCGTGGCCATCCAGGGGGGAGGCAAGTGAAGGTGTTGATGGTTTGCATGGGCAACATCTGCCGTTCGCCCACGGCTGAGGCGGTGCTGCGACACAAGCTCAACGCAGCGGGCCTGGGAGACACAGTCACGGTCGACTCGGCCGGGACTCACGGCTGGCACGCCGGGTCGCCCCCCGATTCGCGTTCTGTGGCCCATGCGCAGCGTCGGGGTTATGACCTGAGCGCCTTGCGGGCGCGTGAGGTAAGTCCGGCCGATTTCGAGCAGTTCGACGTCATCCTGGCGATGGATCTGGACAACCTGTCCCTTTTAGAGAGGCAGTGCCCTCCCCCATATCGCCCCAAGTTGGGGCGTCTGATCCAACACGCCCGCGTGCACCAGACAGACGTGGTTCCTGACCCTTACCAAGGCGGCTCCGCCGGCTTCGAACACGTTCTCGACCTGGTTGAAGACGCTTGTGACGGCTTCGTGGCGCTTTTGCTCCGAGAAAAGCTTGTTCGCAGCAGGGGAACTTCCTGAGCCAATGCCGACCGAAACAGTAGGCTTCAGCTATACTTGAGTAAACCTGTCGGAATCAACCAAGGGTTATCCCGCCTTACCGGCGGGGCTCGACAAGCGTGAAACCACCGCCGATCGCTTTCATTGATTTTGTGCTGTCACCGGCACCAAGGAGGATTTCATGCGTCTGACCACCAAAGGCCGTTTTGCCGTTACCGCCATGATCGATCTCGCCTTGCGCGAGAACACAGGCCCCGTCGCGCTGGCTGCGATCAGCGCCCGCCAGCAAATCTCGCTGTCTTACCTTGAGCAGCTGTTTGGCAAGCTGCGCCGCCACGAATTGGTTGAAAGCACCCGTGGCCCGGGCGTCGGCTATTCGCTCGGCCGCAAGTCGGAAGAAATCACCGTGGCCGACATCATCGTCGCCGTCGACGAGCCCATTGACGCCACCGGTTGCGGCGGCAAGGAAAATTGCATGGGCGAAGACTCGGGCCGTTGCATGACGCACGACCTGTGGGCCGCCCTCAATTCCAAAATGATCGAGTATCTCGACTCGATCTCACTGCGCAAGCTGGTCGAGGAGCAGCTGGCCAAGGGCGTCTCGATCGAAGAGCACCCGGTCAAACGCGCGATCTCGACCCAGCCGGTCGTCAAGCCGATCAAGATCACCGCGCCCAATTCCGTCTTTGCCTTGGGCAATGCCTTCACCAAGTAACTTGTTGTTCGCCTTATCGCCATGGACATGAGCCCGCACTTCCCGATTTACATGGACTATGGCGCCACCACGCCGGTCGACCAGCGCGTGGTGGACGCGATGATTCCGTGGTTGCGCGAACATTTCGGCAATCCGGCGTCTCGCAGCCATGCCTGGGGTTGGGAAGCGGAGGCCGCCGTCGAGAAAGCGCGTGAACAAGTCGCGAGCCTGGTCAACGCCGATCCGCGCGAGATTGTCTGGACGTCGGGCGCCACCGAGTCGATCAACCTTGCCCTCAAAGGCGCGGCTCAGTTCTACAAGACACGCGGCAAGCACCTCATCACGCTGAAAACCGAACACAAGGCCGTGCTCGACTCCATGCGTGAGCTGGAGCGCCAGGGCTTCGAGGTCACCTACCTCGATGTGCAGGAAGACGGCCTGGTCGATCTCGAGAAATTCAAGGCGGCGCTGCGCCCGGACACCATCCTGGTGTCGGTGCTCTTCGTGAACAACGAGATCGGCGTGATTCAAGACATCACCGCCATCGGCACGATGTGCCGCGAGCGCGGCATCATCTTCCACGTTGACGCCGCACAGGCCACTGGCAAGGTGGCGATCGACCTGGCCACGTTGCCGGTCGACCTGATGAGCCTGGCCTCGCACAAGACCTACGGCCCGAAGGGCATTGGCGCCTTGTACGTGCGCCGCAAGCCACGTGTGCGCATCGAAGCGCAGATGCACGGCGGCGGCCACGAGCGCGGCATGCGATCGGGTTCGTTGGCCACGCACCAGATCATCGGCATGGGCGAGGCCTTTCGCATCGCGCGTGAAGAGATGGGCGTCGAGAACGAGCGCATCCGCATGCTGCAGCAGCGTTTGATTGCCGGGCTGTCCGGCATCGATCAAACCTTCCTCAATGGCCACCCGACCCAGCGTGTGCCGCACAACGTGAACATGTCGTTCAACTTTGTCGAAGGTGAGTCGCTGATCATGGGCATCAAGGGCATTGCCGTGTCGTCGGGCTCGGCCTGCACCTCCGCCAGCCTGGAGCCCAGCTATGTGTTGCGTGCCCTGGGTCGAAGCGATGAACTTGCGCACTCGTCGCTGCGCATGACCATCGGTCGCTTCACGACCGTGGAAGAAATCGATTACGTGATCACCACGCTGAAAGACCGCGTGGCCAAGCTGCGCGAGTTGTCGCCGTTGTGGGAGATGCACCAGGACGGCATCGACATCAGCACGATCCAGTGGTCGGCGCATTGAACCAGATATTGGAGAACTGACATGGCTTACAGCGAAAAAGTGGTTGAGCATTACGAGAACCCGCGCAACGTGGGTTCGTTCGAAAAGGGTGACGACACCGTGGGCACCGGTATGGTCGGCGCACCGGCCTGCGGCGACGTGATGAAGCTGCAGATCAAGGTCAACCCGGTCACGGGCCTGATCGAAGACGCCAAGTTCAAGACCTATGGCTGCGGCTCGGCGATTGCATCGAGCTCGCTGGTGACCGAGTGGGTCAAGGGCAAGTCGCTCGATGAAGCGCTGACGATCAAGAACACCCACATCGCCGAAGAGCTGGCGCTGCCGCCGGTGAAGATTCACTGCTCCATCCTGGCTGAAGACGCCATCAAGGCGGCCGTGAACGATTACAAGGCGAAGAAAGCACATTGAAATGGCGGTCACGCTGACAGAAGCTGCGGCACGCCATGTGTCTCGCTACATCACCAAGCGCGGCAAGGGCGTTGGAGTGCGCCTGGGTGTCAAGACCACCGGCTGCTCGGGCCTGGCCTACAAGCTCGAATACGCCGACGACGTGGCACCTGAAGACGTGGTCTTCGAAGGCCATGGTGTCAAGGTGTTGATCGACCCCAAGAGCCTGCCTTACCTCGACGGCACCGAGCTCGATTTTGTGCGTGAAGGCCTGAACGAGGGCTTCAAGTTTCACAACCCGCGTGAAAAAGACCGCTGCGGTTGTGGTGAATCGTTCCGGGTCTGAGCCCGGGCTGTCTCTTGCAGGCGCGGCTTCGGTCGCGCCTTTGTTTTTTGACGAATCGAGATTGTCGTGAAGCTGGACGACGACGACTTCACCCTGCTGGGCCTGCCCCGGCGTTTTGCACAAGACCGCCCGCTGGTCGACGCGCGCTGGCGTGAGCTGCAGGGCCAGGTGCACCCGGATCGGTTTGCCGCCGAAGGTGCCGCGTCGCAACGCATTGCCATGCAATGGGCGGTGAGGGTGAACGAGGCCTACCAACGTATGAAAGACCCGCTCAAGCGCGCAGCCTACCTGTGTGAGCTGAACGGCGCGGCGATCAACTCCGAGAGCAACACTGCCATGCCGTCGGGCTTTCTGGTGCAGCAGATGGAATGGCGCGAAGCCCTCGACGAGGCCACCTTGCTGAGCGACATCGAAGCACTGTCCGATACCGTGACCACCCACCGCAGGCAGGCGCTGGAGCAGCTTCGGGTCACCCTCGATGAGCAGCGCGACTACAGCGCCGCGTCGCAGCAGGTCAGAGCCCTCATGTTCGTAGAGCGCTTTGCCAGCGACGTCGATGGCCGCCTGGAAGCGCTGGGACAATAGACACCACCATGGCCTTGCTTCAAATTTCAGAACCCGGCGGCAGCCCCGATCCGCACCAGCGCCGCATTGCGGTTGGCATCGACCTGGGCACGACGCACTCGCTGGTGGCTGCGGTGCGCAGCGGTGTGGCCGAGTGCCTGCCCGATGCCAGTGGCCACGTGATCCTGCCTTCAGCGGTGCGCTACCTTGAAGGTGGCCGCCGCCAGATCGGCCACGACGCCTGGATGGAAGCCGCCACCGACCCGCGCAACACCATCGTCTCGGTCAAGCGATTCATGGGCCGCGGGTTGGCCGACATCGTGCAGCGCGAGAAGCTGCCGTATGACTTTGTCGATGTACCCGGCATGGTGCAGCTGCGCACGGTCGACGGCATCAAGTCACCCGTCGAGGTGTCGGCTGAAATTCTGGCCACCTTGCGCTACCGCGCCGAAGACACCTTTGCCGATGACCTGTTCGGGGCCGTGATCACCGTCCCAGCCTACTTCGACGACGCACAGCGACAAGCTACCAAGGATGCCGCGCAACTGGCCGGCCTCAACGTGTTGCGCCTGATCAACGAGCCCACGGCCGCCGCCATCGCCTATGGCCTGGAGAACGGCTCGGAGGGCCTGTACGCGGTGTATGACCTCGGCGGCGGCACCTTCGACATTTCGCTCTTGCGCCTGAGCCAGGGTGTGTTCGAGGTGGTGGCCACCGGCGGTGACTCGGCGTTGGGGGGTGATGACTTCGATCGCCTGCTTGCCGATTGGGCCTTGAGCAAAAGTGGGCAGGAAGCCACCACGCCACAAGACAAGCGCGCCGCGCTGGTGGCGGCTCGGGCGGCGAAAGAAAAACTCTCGGCCACCGACCATGCCACCTTGGCTTGCCCGCTGGCGAGTGGTGAGCTCTCGGTGCGGGTGACGCGCGCCGAGTTCGAGTCGCTCACACACGAGCTGGTCAGCCGCACCCTGGGCGCGTTGCGCAAGGTGCTGCGCGACGCCAAGGCGGCCAAGGACGATGTGCAAGGTGTGGTGATGGTCGGTGGCTCGACCCGCATGCCGCAGGTGCAGGCGGCGGTGGGCGAATTCTTTGGCAAGACGCCGCTGACCAACCTCAACCCCGACGAAGTGGTCGCGCTGGGCGCCGCCATCCAGGCCAATGCGCTGGCCGGCAACGCGGGGGCCGACGAGTTGCTGCTGCTCGACGTGATCCCGTTGTCGCTGGGGCTGGAGACCATGGGCGGCCTGGTCGAACGCATCATCCCGCGCAACAGCACCATCCCCACGGCGCGCGCGCAAGACTTCACCACCTTCAAAGATGGCCAAACCGCCTTGGCCATCCACGTGGTGCAGGGCGAGCGCGAGCTGGTGAGCGATTGCCGTTCGCTGGCGCGCTTCGAACTGCGCGGCATTCCGCCGATGGTGGCGGGCGCGGCGCGCATTCGCGTGAGCTTCCAGGTCGACGCCGATGGCTTGCTGGCCGTGAGCGCGCGCGAAGAAGGTTCGGGCGTGGAGGCTGCGATCACCGTCAAGCCGAGCTATGGGCTGTCTGACGATGAAGTGGCACGCATGCTGACCGAGAGTTTCACGACCGCTGAAGTCGACATGCGCGCGCGCAGCCTGCGCGAGTCGCGTGTAGAAGCCGAGCGCATGCTCTTGGCCACGCGCGCCGCGTTGGTGGCTGACGGCGACTTGCTCAGCGCGGAGGAGCAGGCCAGCATTCAGGGGTTGCTGGCGTCAGTCGAAACCATTCAACTGAGCGAAGACCACGCTGCGATCGACACAGCGGTCGAAGCCCTGGCCAAAGGCACCGAAGCCTTTGCTGCCGAACGCATGAACCGCGGCATCCGCCAAGCGCTCGCTGGCCGGCGCGTCGAAGAAGTCTGAACCATGCCCATCATCAAGATACTCCCCCATCCCGAGTACTGCCCGAATGGTGCGCAGATCGAGGCCACCCCAGGGACCTCTCTTTGCGAGGCCCTGCTGGAGCACGACATCGAGATCGAACACGCCTGCGAGATGAGTGCGGCTTGCACCACCTGCCATGTGGTCGTGCGCGAAGGTTTCCAGTCGTTGGGTGAGATCGACGAGGTCGAAGAAGACCTGCTCGACCGGGCATGGGGTCTGGAGCCCACCTCGCGTCTCTCATGCCAGGCCATCCTGGCGCAGGAGGGCGTGACC
>NZ_JANOCG010000428.1:0-7339 GCF_031412075.1 Rhizobacter sp. | reverse complement strand
AGCGGCACGTCGGTCAGCGCGTTGACCTTGGCGACGATGCGCGCCGGTTTGCCCTCGCGGGCGGCCTGCGCCACCTGCTCCACGTGCTTGAGCATCTGCTTGTGCAGCGTGAACGGTGCCTGCAGCAGCTGGCGCAAGGGGCGTGTCTTACCCAGGCTTGCGAGCTGCTGAAACACGGCGTCGGCGTCCGAGGTCAGATCGGGGTCGGCAGTCAGGCAACCTACGTCGGTGTAGAGCCGCGCGGTCTTGGGGTTGTAGTTGCCGGTGGAGAGATGGGCGTAGCGGCGCAGGCGGCCGTCTTCACGGCGTGTCACCAGCAGCAGTTTGGCGTGCGTCTTCAGGCCGACGATGCCGTACACCACCTGCGCGCCCACGGCCTCCAGCCGCTCGGCCCAGTTGATGTTGGCCTCTTCGTCGAAGCGGGCTTTCAGCTCCACCACGGCCATCACTTCCTTGCCGCGGCGCGCCGCTTCGATCAGCAAGTCCATCAGTGGCGACTCGCTGCCGGTGCGGTAGATGGTCTGCTTGATGGCCAGCACGTCGGGGTCTTCGACCGCTTCGCGCAGGAACTGCACCACCGGCTCGAACGACTCGAAGGGGTGGTGCATCAGCACGTCGCCGGCGCGCAGCCGCTCGAAGATCGATTCGTCGCGCGAGAGGCCGGCAGGCCACGGCGCGTCATAGGGCTTGAAACGCAGCTGCGGGGCGTTGGCGGTGTCGATCAGGGCATTCAGGCGCACCAGGTTCACCGGGCCATTGACGTGGTACAGCGCTGCCTTGGGCAAGGCGAACTGCGTCAACAAAAATTCCGACAGCTCGGGCGGGCAGGTGTTGACCACTTCCAGGCGGATCGCCTGGCCGAAGTGGCGTGTGGTGAGCCCAGAGCGCAGCGCCTGGCGCAGGTTGACCACGTCTTCTTCGTCCACCGCGAGATCAGAGTCACGTGTCAGGCGAAACTGCGAAAACGCCTCAACCTCGCGCCCCGGGAACAACTCGGCCAGGTGGGCGCGGATCACGCTCGTGAGCAGCACAAACGCCTGCCCGCCGTTGGCCAGGTGGTCGGGCAAGCGGATCACCCGCGGCAACACCCGCGGCACCTTGACGATGGCGATGGTGTTCTCGCGGCCAAACGCGTCTTGCCCACTCAGGCGCGCAATGAAGTTGAGCGACTTGTTGGCCACCTGCGGAAACGGGTGCGAAGGGTCGAGCCCCACCGGCACCAGCAGCGGGCGCACCTGGCGCTGGAAGAACTGGTCGACCCAGCGGCGTTGCTCGTCATTGCGATCGGAGTGGTTGAGGATCTCGATGCCTTCGCGCTTCAAGGCGGGCATCACCTCATCATTGAATGCGCGGTACTGGTCATCGATCAGCGTGTGCGCATCGGCGGCCACGGTTTCCAGATCACGCAGCGAGACCCCCGCGCCAGGTTGGCGGGTGGCTTCGATGTAGTCGGCAAAACGCACCTCGAAAAACTCGTCCATGTTGGACGAGACGATGCAGATGTAGCGCAGCCGCTCCAGCAAGGGAACATCTTCTCGGCGCGCCTGTGCGAGCACCCGGCGGTTGAATTCGAGGATCGAGCTTTCGCGGTTCAGAAGTGCCGGGTTGCGAGGAGCCTGAGTCATGAGACCAGTTTATGAAGCTTTTGCGACGTTTTTGTGACGCTCGTCAGCTCTGTGTGACACGCCGGGACCAGGTGGTCGACGAACTGGCGGCAAACCTCGCCCCAATCGAATTGCAAGGCCCGCCGCCGCGCCGCGCCACGCGGAATCTCCAGCGCTTGCAAGGCGGCAGTGCGCAGATCTTCGTGCAACACGCCGCCATCGTCGGCGTTGTGCTGGGGGGCGACCACATCCAGCGGGCCGGGCACCGGGTAGGCAGCCACCGGCGTGCCGCAGGCCATGGCCTCGAGCATCACCAGGCCGAAGGTTTCCGAGCAACTTGGGAACACGAACACGTCGGCCGCGCTGTAGATATGAACCAGCTCCGTGCGTGGCACCACGCCGCGCCAGTGCACCTGGGGGTAATCGCGCTTCAAACGCTGCTCCAGCGGGCCCACGCCGTAGACCACCTTGGAGCCAGGCAAGTCGAGCTTCAAAAATGCTTCGAGGTTCTTTTCGTAGCTCACCCGCCCGACATACAGAAACACTGGCCCTGGCAAACCCAGGTCGGCACCCTCTTCGGGTTTGAACAAGCTCAGATCCACACCATGCGACCACTGTTTCAATGGTGCAAAGCCGTGGCCTTTCAAGATGCCGAACATGCCCACGCTCGGCACCATGATCCCGCTCGACTTGGCGTGAAAGCGGCGAAACCAGGCATAGCCCCAACTTTCCGGGATGTGCAGGGCACGCGCCAGGATGTCGGGGAAACGGGTGTGAAAGGCGGTCGTGAACGCCCAGCCGCGCCGCAGGCAGTGCGACCGTGCGGCCGCGCCCAGCGGGCCTTCGGTGGCGATGTGGATGGCATCGGCCTGGGCCGCATCGAGCAGCTCGCGCACCTTGCGCCCGGGGCGCCAGGCCAGCTCGATCTCGCGGTAGCCGGGGCACGGAAAACGCTTGAATCCCGAGGGCTCGATCATCACCACCTCGTGGCCCATCGCGATCAGGCCCAGTCGCAGCTCGACCAGTGTGGTCACCACGCCATTGACCTGCGGCGCCCAGGCTTCGGTGACGAGTGCGATCTTCACGCGAGCACCTCCTGCGCCGCGACGGCAAGCGGCTGCCTGTCGCGCATCACGGCAGCCCAGTCGACGATCTCGAGCCGGCCGTCGGCGTGTTCGGCCAGTGCGGTGAGGCTTTCGACCCAGTCGCCATCGTTGGCGTAGACGATGCCATCGATCTCGCGCAGCTCGGCGTGGTGAATGTGGCCGCAAACAACACCTTGCGCGCCACGGCGCCGCGCTTCCTTGGCCACCGCGGCCTCGAAGTCGCCGATGAAGTTGACGGCGCGCTTGACCTTCAGCTTGAGGTATTTGGACAGGCTCCAGTACGGCAGCCCCAAACGCGCACGCAGCGAGTTGAGATAACGGTTGAGCTTGAGCGTGAACTCATACAGCGAGTCGCCCACATGCGCCAGCCACTTGGCGCACTGGATCACACCGTCGAAATAATCGCCGTGAGTGATCCAGAGCTTGCGCCCGTCGGCGGTCTGGTGGGTCCACTCTTCGGCCACGTCGATGCCACCGAAGTTGTGGCCTACGTAGCGGCGCGCAAACTCGTCGTGGTTGCCTGGAATGAAGATCACGCGCGTGCCCTTGCGCGCCTTGCGAAGCAGCTTTTGCACCACGTCGTTGTGCGACTGCGGCCAGTACCAGCTGCGGCGCAGTTGCCAGCCATCGATGATGTCGCCGACAAGAAAGAGGGTTTCGCACTCGGTGTGCTTGAGGAAGTCGAGCAGGGCCTTGGCCTGGCAGCCGGGGGTGCCGAGGTGCAGGTCCGAGATCCACAAGCTGCGGTAGTGGCGCTTGTTCTCCCTGGGCGCGTCGTCGTCGACGGAGCTCGCCGGGGTGGTCCATGCGTTCAACAAGGCGGCGTCTCTGTGCATGGAGTTGCATGGTCATGCCTGGGTGTGACGTGGGTGTGACCGTGACCTGCAACAGATAATCCACCCCATGCACCTGCTGATCCCCTTCGCCTCGGCCCTCTCCGAGGGCGGCACGCACACCTTGCGCAGGCTGAACCTCCCGCACCTCACCCAGTTGTTGGCCAGCCTGACCCCCACCCACACCCTGGGTCGCGACGAATACAGCCTCACCCCGCCCCACGAACGCGCCCTCGCCCACGCCCTTGGCTGGACGGGTGGCGACGGCGCCCTGCCCTGGGCCGCGCGCCAGGCGGCGCAAGATGGCGTCCAGATCGGTGACCAGGCCTGGGGGCTGCTCACACCCGTGCACTGGCATGTGGGCGCCGACCAGGTGAGCCTGCCCGACCCACAGGCCCTGCACCTGAGCGCCCAGGAGTCACACACCTTGTTCGAAGCGGTGCGCCCGCTGTTCGAAAGTGAAGGCTGGGTCATGGCCTGGGGTGCACCGACCCGCTGGTACGCGGCGCACGACTCGCTCGACGGCCTGGCCAGCGCCTCGATCGACCGTGTTATCGGCCGCAACATCGACCTGTGGATGCCCACCACGCCCCAGGCGCGCCTGATCCGCCGGCTGCAGAACGAGGTGCAGATGCTGCTCTACCAACAACCACTCAACGACGCGCGTGTGGGCCAAGGAGCGCTGCCGGTCAACTCGTTCTGGCTCAGCGGCTGTGGCCGCGCCCAACCCGACCCCGCGCCCGCAGACCTCGTGCAAAACGACAGCCTGCGCGCCTCTGCCCTGAGTTCTGATTGGGCGGCCTGGGCACAGGCCTGGAGCGCGCTCGATGCAGGCGATGTGCAACAAGCGCTGAAGCGTGCACGACAAGGCGAGCCCGTCGCGCTCACGTTGTGCGGCGAGCGCTTCGCACAGAGCTTCGCGCTGCAGTCGCAGCCGCTGTGGTCGCGCCTGGGCAAACGCCTGTCGCCCCCGCCCGCCGCACCTGTGCTGGAGGCGTTGTGACCAACCCCACAATCACCCTGCGCGAGGTGCCGCCTCGCACCGTGTGGGCACTCGAACAAGCCGGCGTGCACCCCTTGCTGGCCCGCCTGTTTGCGGCGCGCGGCGTGCGCAGCCCCGACGAGCTCGACGACGGCCTCGCCCGCCTGCTACCGCCCACCGATTTGCTCGGCACGCAAGCCGCGGCTCGCTTTCTGGCCGATGCCATCGCGGCCCACCAACGCGTGTGCGTGGTGGCCGACTACGACTGCGACGGCGCCACCGCCTGCACCGTCGCGCTGCGTGGCCTCAAGCTGCTGGGCGCGCGCGCCGACACGCTGCACTACGTGGTGCCCGACCGCGCGGTGCACGGCTACGGCCTCACACCCGCCATCGTCGACCTGGCGATGCAGAAAACGCCCGACGTGCTGCTGACGGTGGACAACGGCATCGCCAGCCTCGCCGGTGTGGCCCACGCACGCGCGCTGGGCCTGGCCGTGGTGGTGACCGACCACCACCTGCCCGCCAAGGAAGACGACCTCATCGTGCTGCCCAACGCCACGGTCATCGTCAACCCCAACCAGCCCGGCTGCGGCTTCGCGAGCAAGAACCTCGCCGGTGTCGGCGTGATGTTCTACGTGTTGCTGGCGCTGCGCACCGAGCTGCGCGAGCGAGGCGTGTTCACGCCCGAAAACCAGCCGCGGCTCGACACACTGCTCGACCTGGTGGCCCTGGGCACCGTGGCCGACGTGGTCAAGCTCGACGCCAACAACCGCCGCCTGGTGGCGCAGGGCCTCAAGCGCATTCGAAGCGGCAAGATGCAGCCCGGCGTGGCCGCGCTGTTCACGGCTGCGGGGCGCGACGCCAAGCGCGCCAGTGGTTTCGACTTCGGCTTTGCGCTCGGGCCACGCATCAATGCCGCGGGCCGTTTGTCCGACATGTCGCTGGGCATCGAATGCCTGCTCACCGACGACGCGGCGCGCGCGAGTGAGCTGGCCCAAATGCTCGACGGCATCAACCGCGAACGGCGCGACGTGGAAAGCGGCATGCGCGAGCAGGCCGAGGCCATGCTGGAGACGCTGATGCCCGAAGGCGACGCGCCACCTGCACTGGCCATCTACGACCCCGAGTTCCACGAAGGTGTGGTGGGCATCGTGGCCTCGCGCCTCAAAGACCGGGTGCATCGCCCGACCTTCGTGTTTGCGCTCGGGCAAGACGGGTTCTTGAAGGGCTCGGGCCGCTCGATCCTGGGGTTTCACCTGCGCGACGCGCTCGATCTGGTGAGCAAACGCCACCCCGGTGTGCTGAAAAAATTCGGTGGCCACGCCATGGCGGCCGGCTGCACGCTGGCCGAAGAAGACTTCGACACCTTCGACACCGCCTTGCAGCAAGTGGCCAGCGAGTGGCTCGACGCCGCCACGCTGTCGCGCACGCTGATGAGCGATGGCCCGCTGCCGGCGCAGTATTTCAACCTCGAGACCGTGCGCTCGCTCGATGCCCAGGTGTGGGGCCAGGCCTTCGAGGCGCCGGTCTTCAGCGACGAAGTCGAGGTGATCTCTCAGCGCCTGGTCGGCGAGAAGCACCTGAAGCTGGCCGTGCGCCACGCCGGCGCGGTGCGCGATGCAATCTGGTTCGGCCACAGCGAGCCGGTGGCCAACAAGGTCACGCTCGCCTACCAGCTGCGGGTGGACGAATACAACGGCCAGCAACGGGTGCAGATGATCGTCGAGGCGGCACGCTGATCACCGCCATCGCCACGCGTCAGGCGGCACTCACCGGGTCGGTATTGGCGGTGGACACTCTGGCTCGAAGCGTCAGCAAGCCGACGATGGCCTCGGCCGCCACCGGGCGGCTGAACAGGTAGCCCTGCGCACAATCGCAGCCCAGCGAGCGCAGATAGTCGCGCTGCGCTTCGGTTTCGACACCTTCGGCCACCACGGTGAGCGAGAGGCTGCGCGCCATCGAGATGATGGCCGAGGTGATCGCCGAATCGTCGGCGCTCTCGGGCAGGTCCTTCACGAAGGTGCGGTCGATCTTCAGTTTGCCGATGGGCAGGCGCTTGAGGTAGGCAAGCGACGACAGGCCCGTGCCGAAGTCGTCTACCGCCACCTGGATACCCAGCTTGCGCAGCGCGGCCAGCTGGGCCACGTTGCTGTCGATGTCTTCCACCATCGAGTGCTCGGTGATCTCGATCTCCAACCGGCGGGCGTCGATGCCCGAGGCCGCCAGCGCGCTGTCGATCTGCGCATTGAGCCCCCGGCGGATCTGGCGCGCCGAGACGTTCACGGCGACATAAAACCCCTCATGGCCGGCTTCGCTCCAGGCCTTGATCTGCCGGCAGGCGGTGTTCAGCACCCATTGCCCGATGTCGACGATGATCCCGCTGTACTCGGCCACGGGGATGAACTCGACCGGCGAGATCACCCCCAGCTGCGGGTGCACCCAGCGCAACAAGGCCTCCACGCCAATCAGTCGCTCGGTGCGCAGGTCAACGATGGGCTGGTACAGCAGGCGCAGCTCATTGCGCGAGATGGCCTCGCGCAAGTCGTTTTCCATGCGCATGCGCTGGTCTGCGCCACGGTGCATGTCGGTGTGGAACAGCGCGTAGGTGTTCTTGCCCATGCCCTTGGCTTCGTACATGGCGCTGTCGGCGGCGCGAATCAGGCCCGCGGCGCTGTCGGCATCGGAGGGGAACTGCGCCACACCCACGCTGCCGCGCACGCGCAGCTCGTGCACGCCCACCTTCAAGGGCTCGTCGAAGGCCAGCATGGCCGCCTGTCCGAGCAACTTCATGTGCATGGCGTCGGACACACGCGG
>NZ_JANOCG010000427.1:0-5964 GCF_031412075.1 Rhizobacter sp. | reverse complement strand
GCCACCGTAGGGCTCGTGACGTGGGGGGTGGTGCGTCGGCGGAGCTGCTGACCAACCCGAACAGCACGCCAAGCATCAGGCCGCAGGCGATGGCCACGACCGTGAGCTGGATCGTCATCCACAGGCCGGTCACGAACAGCGGCCCGTAACCGGCGAGGATCTCCCAGCGCAGATTCATGGCCGAGTCTGCGCTGCGCGGGGCTTACTTACTTCGAGGCGGCGGAGCCGGCCGCAGCAGCCGTCTTGGCTGCGTTGTCACCGAAGTACTTGCTGAAGATCTGGTCGTAGGTGCCGTCGGCCTTGATGTCGGCCAGGCCCTTGTTGATCTTGCCGAGCAGGTCGGCATTGCCCTTCTTCACCACGATGCCGTATTGCTCGGGCTGGAACGCCTTGTCCATCACCACCTTGAACTTGGAACCCGGGTTGTTGGTGACGTAGTTGACCACCACGCCGTTGTCGGCCACCACCGCGTCGACGCCACCGCTCTCGAGTTCCTTGAGGGCGAGCGGGGTGTCGGCAAAGCGCTTGATGTTGGCGTTGGTCTTGCCGAGCAGCTTGGACACGACTTCATCGCCGGTGGTGCCGTTCTGCACGCCCACCTTGAGCTTCTTCAGGTCGTCGAACTTTGAGATCTTGGACGTGGCCTTCACAGCGATCAGCTGTTGCGCGTCGAAGTAGGGGTTGCTGAAGTCCATCGACTGCTTGCGCTCGTCGGTGATGGTGACGGCAGACACCAGGAAGTCGCGGTCGCCCTGGTCCAGCGTCTTGAAGATGCCTTCCCACGGGGTGTTGACGAACTTGACCTCGATGCCGGCCTTCTTGGCGATGGCAGTGACCACGTCGATGTCGAAGCCGACGATCTCGCCTTTTTCGTTTTGCGATTCGAAGGGCGCGTAGGCGGCATCGGTGCCGACCACGTAGACCTTGGCGGGCGCCGGGGCGGGCGCCGAAGCCACGGCGGCAGAGGCGGCGGGCGCTGCCGGTGCCTCGGTCTTCTTGCCGCAGGCGGACAAAAGCAAACCGGTGATCAGCAGGGCGCTGGTTTGCAGGAATCGACGGGTAGAAATGGTGTTCATGGACATCCTCGAATGGGGGCCGTGGAGGCGCCCGCTTGTGGCGGGTCGCGCGAAGGGGCCTCAGTGTAATGGGCTCAGCGGCCTGTCTCAGCAAGACGCGGGCCACTGGAGCGAGTTCTCGAAACGCTTAGCCCGCGTTCAGGCGCGCCATCTCGTCGGCGGTGAAACCTGCTGCCTCGCGGGCCGGCCAGTTGAAAGGCGGGCGCAGCTTGGGTGCCTCGTAACGCAGCGCCAGCTCGGCGTAGTGGCTCACGGGGTCGAGCCGGTCACGCTCGCAAAGCCAGCGGTACCAACGGTTGCCGATGGCGACGTGGCCCACCTCGTCGCGCAGGATCACACCGAGGATCTCGACCATGCGTGCGTCTCCGGCGCGGCCGAACTTGGCTTGCAAGGGCGGTGTGGCGTCGAGCCCGCGCGCCTCGAGCGTGCGCGGCACGAGCGCCATGCGGGCCACCACGTTGTCGGCCGTGCGCTGCGTCATCAGCCACAAGCCGTCATGCGCGTCGAAGTCGCCGTAGTCATGGCCAAGGCTTTGCAAGTGCTCGCGCAGCAAGCTGAAGTGCAGGGCCTCTTCACTGGCCACCCGCAACCAGTCGACATAAAACGCAACCGGCATGAGGGCGAAGCGAAAGGCGGCATCGAGCGCCAGGTTGATGGCGTTGAACTCGATGTGCGCAATGGCATGCACCAACGCTGCCTTGCCTTCGGGCGTGAAAGGCGTGCGCGACGGCACCTGCCGCGGTGGCAGCAGCGCCGGCTTGTCGGGGCGGCCGGGTAACTCGGCCGGTGTGTCGAAGCGGGTTGCGGGGTCGATGAGTGTCGGGTCGAGGCCGGTAAACAAGGCGCGGGCCTCGCTGGCCTTGGCCGTGGGGTCGCGCAGGCACAAGACCTCCAGGGCGCGCTGTCTCGGGTTCATCCCTAGAATTATGGGCTTCGACCACTGGATCATGCCCATGGCCCTCTATGAACTCGGCGACGACACGCCCGACATCGCCGACACCGCCTGGGTGGCCGACAGCGCCCAGGTGATGGGCGCCGTGACGCTGGCTGACAACGCCAGCGTGTGGTTCGGTGCCATCCTGCGAGGCGACACCGAGCGCATCACCATCGGCAAGAACAGCAACGTGCAAGACGGCACGGTGATCCACGCCGACCACGGCTACCCGGTCACCCTGGCCGACAACGTGACCGTTGGGCACCAGGTGATGCTGCATGGCTGCACGGTGGGTGAGGGTTCCTTGATCGGCATCGGCTCAGTGGTGTTGAACGGAGCCAAGATCGGCAGACACTGCCTGGTGGGAGCGCGTGCGCTGATCACCGAGGGCAAGGAGTTCCCCGACGGCTCGATGATCATCGGTTCGCCCGCCAAGGTGGTGCGCATGTTGACGCCGGCGCAGATTGACGGCATCAAGAACAGCGCCATGCACTATGTGTTGAATGCCCGCCGCTTCAAGGCGGGATTGAAGAAGATGGATTGATGAGCGAGCTGCACAAGTTTCTGTTCGAAGGCCTGCCGGTGCGTGGCCTGTTGGTTCGCCTGACCGGCGACTGGCGCGAGGTCTTGCAACGCCGCAAGACGGCGCAAGACGAGTTCCCGCAACCCGTGCGCGCGCTGATGGGCGAGATGGCGGCCGCTGGCGTGTTGATGCAGTCCAACATCAAGTTCAACGGCTCGCTGATCATCCAGATCTTTGGCGATGGCCCGGTCAAGCTCGCGGTGGCCGAGGTGCAGCCCGACCTGGCCTTCCGCGTCACCGCCAAGGTGGTGGGCGAGATGCCCGAGCGGGCGCAGCTCGACACCCTGCTCAACGTGCACGGCAAGGGCCGCTGCGCCATCACGCTCGACCCCAAGGACCGGTTCCCCGGCCAACAGCCCTACCAAGGCGTGGTGGCCTTGCATGGCGACCAGCGTGAGCCGCTGCACCACCTGAGCGAGGTACTGGAGCACTACATGCTGCAGTCGGAGCAGCTCGACACCAAGCTCATCCTCGCTGCCAACGACGACATCGCCGCCGGCCTGCTGATCCAGCGCCTGCCGGTCGAAGGCGCGGGCAACCTGGGTCGCAAGAACGAAGACGAGATCGGCATCAACGAGGCCTACAACCGCATCGCCCACCTCACGGCCACGCTGACGGCTGAAGAGTTGTTGACGCTCGATGCTGACACCGTGCTTCGCCGCCTTTACTGGGAGGAGAAGGTGATCCGCTACGAGCCGGTGAAGCCGCACTTCGCCTGCACCTGCTCGCGCGAGCGGGTGGGCAACATGCTCACGGGCCTGGGCCGCGAAGAGATCGACGGCATCGTCGTCGAACAAGGCCGTGTCGAGATCGCCTGCGACTTTTGTGGCGTCAAATACCACTTCGACCCAGTCGACGTGGGCGAGCTGTTCACGCCGAACGAACAGCAAGCCCCCGGCTCCGCCACGTTGAACTGAAACCAACAAGAGACCCACACGACATGGCCTACGCACTGCTGAAACTGCTGCACCTGGGGTCGGTCGTGATCTGGATCGGCGGGATGTTCTTTGCGCTCTTCTGCCTGCGCCCTGCGGCGATGAGCCTGCCGCCCCCGACGCGGGTGCCGTTCATGGCCGACGCATTGGGGCGCTTCTTCAACATCGTGCTGTGGCTGGCCCTGGCTGCGGTTGGCAGCGGGGTGGCGATGATGATGCTGGCGGCGAAGGCCACGCGACAGACCGGCGCGTCGTTGAACATGCCGCTCGACTGGATGGTGATGGCGGTGCTCGGGCTGGTGATGGTGGCCATCTTCGGCCACATCCGTTTTGCGCTCTACAAGCGCTTGCAGCGCGCGGTGGCGGCGCAAGACTGGCCCGCCGGTGGCGCCGCGCTCGGTGTCATTCGCACCTGGGTGGCCGTGAACCTGGGCCTCGGCGCTCTGATCGTCTTGGTGGTACAGCTGGGGGCGGTGAGCTGAGTTTTCAGCCTCGCGCCAACAGGTGGCGCTCGCAGTTGGCGTCACCACAGTGGTCACAGGCCCATTGCCAGCGCGGGCCGGGTTCGGGCCGTGGCGCATGCCGCACGGCCGTCAACGCCGATGCCAGCCGCGCCGGCCCCGAACCACCAATCACCGAGTACGAGACTGTGGCCCGTGCGAGGCTGGCACGAACCAGCGCGGTCACGGGTTCGCGAACCTGGGGACCGTCTCGCTGCAGGCCGTCGGCCTGCCAGGGCAGGTCGAGCGCCGTCAACAAGGTGAGGGCGTAGCCTCGGTGAATGGCTTCGGCGCTGGGATAGAGGTCGCGGTCGCCGAACACCTTGTCGCTGTAGACGGCGATCATCATGGCGGTGGTGTCGGCCACGACGATGTCATGCGACTGGCTTGCTTCGGCGATGCGGTGGGTTTGTTCGCTGGCGATGTGGGCCTGCTCGTGAATCAGTGGCGTGCGGCCGTGGGTGTCGCAAAACTCGCGCAGGTATTCGCTGACGACGGCCACCTTCTGGCCTTCAGCCCGTAGCGCTACAGCGAGCTCGCCGGCAAGCGTGGTCTTGCCCGTGCTCTCGGCGCCGACGATTGCAATCACTCGGCTCATGGTTGCGCCGCCAGCCGCTGCCAGGCCCGCCAGCCGATGAACGACATGACGATGAACACCCCGTACAGCAAGGTGGTGAGCCACAGGCCCTTGTAGGCGAACAGCCCCACGCTCACGATGTTGACCACGACCCAGGTGGGCCAGTTTTCCACGTACTTGCGGCCCAGCAGCCACTGGCCGATGAGGCTGCCTGCGGTGGGGAAAGCGTCCCACCAGGGCACGTCGGTGTTGGTGTGGCGCTTGAGGAACATGCCGACCACGGGCCATGCGATGGCGAAGGTGCCCAGCATCAGCCAGCGGCCGCGCGCCGTGAGCGAGCGCACCTTCAGCACCGAGCCATCGGTGGCGGTGCCCCGCAACCATTGCCACCAACCCCAGCCCGCCACCACGATGAACACGAGTTGCAGCGCGGCTTCGCCATACAGCTTGCTGCCCGAAAAGAGCGCCAGGTAGAGCAGCGAGCTCACGATGGCCAGCGGCCATGCGATCGGGTTGACGCGGATGTTGGCCACCACCATGCACACTGCCAACACGAAGGCCACGATCTCCAGCCAGGTGACCGGCGAGCCCCAGAGCGTGAAGGCTGCAGCGAACAAGGGCTGCATAGAGTGCAGCAGCGCGTCCATCAAAAGGGACTAGCGCTTGACGGTCGTGACCTGGACGTAGATCTCGTCCGGCTTGACCATGCCCAGCTCAAAGCGGGCCTTTTCTTCCACCATCTCCAGGCCTTCTTTCAGGTCACGCACTTCGGCGGTGATCTGGTCGTTGCGAGTGTGAGCGGCTTCGTTCTCGGCCTTCTGCACATCGAGCCGGGTCTGTAGATCCATCACGCGTGGCACCCCGCCCTTGCCGAGCCAGAGCTCGGTGTGCACCAGCGCCAGCAGCGCCAGCAGGGCCAGGGTCACGACGCGCACGGCCTGTCAGCTCGCCGAACTGCGTTGTGTGCCCGGGACCAAACCCCGTTCGCACTGATCTTGTCGAAGTGCCTGCACCGTGGTGCTCGCAGGCTTCGACAGGCTCAGCCCGAACGGAGTGTGAGGCAAGAACATTTCAGCGCAGGTTGTAGAACGCCGCGCGGCCGGGGTAGCTGGCGACGTCGCCCAGGTCTTCTTCGATGCGCAGCAACTGGTTGTACTTGGCCATGCGGTCGCTGCGGCTCATCGAGCCGGTCTTGATCTGGCCGGCGTTGGTGCCCACGGCGATGTCTGCAATGGTCGAGTCTTCGGTCTCGCCGGAGCGGTGCGAGATCACGGCCGTGTAGTTGGCGCGCTTGGCCATCTCGATGGCGGCGAAGGTTTCGGTCAGCGTGCCGATCTGGTTGATCTTGATCAGGATCGA
>NZ_JANOCG010000426.1:0-20557 GCF_031412075.1 Rhizobacter sp. | reverse complement strand
GCGGCTTGGCCAACCCGCCCTCACCCGGCACCGCCCACATGGGCAAGCTGACCGGTGACGCGAAAGCGAAAGCCGCTGCCGAAGGCGCACGCACCGTGCCGCCGCGCGAGCACGGCGGCAACTGCGACATCAAGGACCTTTCACGCGGCTCCAAGGTCTTCTTCCCGGTCTACGTCGACGGCGCCGGCCTGAGCGTGGGCGACCTGCACTTCAGCCAGGGCGACGGAGAGATCACTTTCTGCGGCGCCATCGAGATGGCCGGCTGGGTGCACATGAAGGTGAGCCTGATCAAGGGCGGCATGGCCAAGTACGGCATCAAGAACCCGATCTTCAAGCCCAGCCCGATCACGCCGCACTACAACGACTACATCATCTTCGAGGGCATCTCGGTCGACGAAGCGGGCAAGCAGTACTACCTCGACGTGAATGTCGCCTACCGCCAGGCTTGCCTGAACGCCATCGAATACCTGAAGAAGTTCGGCTACTCCGGCGCACAGGCTTACAGCATCCTCGGCACGGCCCCGGTGCAAGGCCACATCAGCGGCGTGGTCGACGTGCCAAACGCCTGCGCCACGCTGTGGCTGCCGACGCAGATCTTCGACTTCGACATCAACCCGAATGCCAACGGGCCGACGAAGTTTCTCGACGGCTCGGTGAGCATGCCGCTGTCACCCGATCTGGTGTAGCCACCATGCCGACCTACGACTACGCCTGCCCCGACTGCGGCGGCTTCGATGCATTCCGCACCCTGGCCGCGCGCAACGAAGCGGCCAGCTGCCCCGATTGCGGCGTGCCCTCGCCACGTGTGTTCGCCACGGCGCCTCGTTTGGCGCTGCTGGACGGCGGCACCCGCCGCGCGATGGACGTCAACGAGCGCGCGCGGCACGAGCCCAAGCGTTCAGGTGACTACACGCGCCTGAAACACCCGTCGGGCTGCGGCTGTTGCTCCACCTCCAAACGCGGCGCGACGGTCACGGCACCCAACGGCAACAAGGCCTTCCCGAGCAAGCGGCCCTGGATGATCAGTCACTGACGACGTAGCCCGCTTGAAACCCCCGCTTCGGTGGAACGCCTGCGCGCACCCCCGCCCTAGAATTCGACGCCTCAGAACAGGGAAAGCTGGGGGGAATGATGCACAGCCGCGCAGACACGCCGAGCCGCGAGCCGCTTCACGTGATGTTGTTTCGAAGCGCCAGGACCGCGCGCCAGATGCTGTCGTCTGCGCTTGTGCTCGCCATGCTGTCCACGCTCCTGGCTTCCTGCGGCGGCGGCGATGACGGCGACAGCGGCAACAACGCCGCCCCCAACCCTGGCGACACGCTGGGTGGCCCCCCACTGCCCTCGCAGAGCTACTTCCCGCTTCAAGTCGGAGACCTCTGGCTGTACCAGGACAGCGGCACCACGTCCCTCACGCTGGCACGCGTGACCGGCCAGCAGTCGGTGAACGGCCAGACCGGTTTCACGGTGCGGGAGGTCGACGCAGCAGGCATCAGCCGGTACCAGTCGCTCATTCTTCCCTTGCCCTCAGGGGTGTTCGAGATTGCCACGGCGAATTCGGACCCCTTCACGCAGCACTTCGGCAGGCTCGAGTTGCTGCGCTACCCGGTGCGCATCGGCAGCTCGTTCGTGCAAGTCAACACGACGATTCCGAGCGGACTCGATTTCGATTCAGACGGCCTCAGTGACCCCGTGACGGTTCGGTCCACGGTCACCATCTTGGGTCTCGAAACCATCAACACAGCAGCCGGCAACTTTGCGGACACGGTGCACCAGCGCACCAGCATCAACGAGGTCGTGACCCTCAGCAGAAGCGGCCAACGCGTCACGATCGAGATCACCGGCGACGAATGGTTCGCGCAAGACATCGGCCTGGTTCGCCGCACGACGACCGTCCGAAACGGCAGCAACACCGAGGTCATCCGGCGCGATCTCGTGGGTTATGCCGTGGGTGGACTCAAGAGCGAGTACACCCCGCCGACGATTTTGTCCACGACACCGGCGGGCACCGCCACAGAGGGACCAAATGTCATCGTGAGTGCGGTGTTCAGTGAAGACATGGATGGCCAGACCGTGTCAGGCGCGACGTTCAGCGTCACCGACAGCGGCGGTCGCGCCGTGCCAGGGAGCGTGCAACTCAATGGGGCGACCGCGCGCTTCGTGCCCACAGACCCCTGGTCCAGCGGGCGCTTCACTGCCCGAATCAGCACCAGCGCCCGGGACTTGCTCGGCAATGCCCTCGCAGCAGAACGCACCTGGCAATTCGACATCGATGCCACCGGGCCCCGCGTGCTGAGCACCACCCCGGCCGAAGGCGCTCAAGGTGTCGGGCCCACCCAACCCATCGTCATTCGGTTCAGCGAACCGCTCCTGGCAAACAGTGTCAACGACTACTCCGTTCAGTTGATCAGTCAAGGCATCCCCGCGGCCACCACCGTGACCGTGGACGGCAGCACCGTCACGTTGACCCCGCGGACGTCGTTGCAACGCGGGCAGACCTACGAAGCGGGTGTGACATCCAGCGTCGCCGACGAGCGGGGCAACGCGGTACAGCCGGAGTTCAGGCTGCGCTTCCAGACGGATCAAGGGCGGTTCGCGCCCGGCGTGCCACTGGCACCTGCGGTGACAACCGACGCCATGGCCATCGGAGACGTCAACAGCGACGGGATCAACGACGTGGTGCTGACGTCAGGCATCGCCACCGACCCAGCCAATCAGTTCTCGCTTTTCGTCCTGCCGGGGCGTGCCGATGGCAGCCTGGCCGCGCCTGTGCGGGTAGATGTTTCGCTCGGCTGCTGGCTGGACGCCGTGGTCATCGGCGACGTCAACGGTGACGGCCGCAACGATGTGGTGGTCGGCGGGCAAGGCTGTGGGGCGCAGGTGTTTCGCCAGACCTCCGGCGGGCAACTGGTGCCCGCACAGCTGCTCAACCGTGCCGCCACCCAACGCCTGCGCATGGCCGACCTGAACGCAGACGGCAGGCTCGACCTGGTTGGCACGGGCGGCGCAGACGGCAACGTCAACGTGTGGCTTCAGAGCGGCTCGGGTGTTCTGACATTGCACGCCACGCCGACCTTTGATGCCGGGTTCACGAAAGACATCGAAATCGGTGACGTGACCGGAGATGGCCGGCCGGATCTGATCGCCGTTGTCTCGGGAAGTCAAGCTGGTCAGCATGTGGCCGTACTCCGTCAGAACGCTGACGGCAGCTACGCCGCAGCCACCTACTTGGCGGCGAACAGCACCTGGGGCGCCTCGGCTGTTGCCGTGGGTGACCTGAACGGGGACGGACGCAAGGATGTCGTCGTGACCACCGGTGGCAACTCGCCGACCTCGATCGGTGTGTACTACCAATCCCCCACTGGCAGCCTCGGCGCGATGACGCCGATCAGCACCTATGACTCGCCCATGGCGGTGCGCGTTGCAGATGTCGACGGTGATGGGCGAGACGACGTCGTCGTCTCGCATGTGGGCTGGACGCACATCGGGGTCTATCTGCAGCGGGGCGACGGCACGCTGGCTCCCGAAGATCTGTTCCGTGCGCCTTACGGAAGCTTCAACCCCAACGCCATGGCCGTGGGGGATGTGAATCGCGATGGCCGCCCCGACATCGTCATTTCTGGCGAGTTGCTGCTGCAACGAAACGGCGCTTCCGCCTCACGCAGCCCGATCGGCGCGAGCGGGTTGCGACGATTTGGCTCTGCGCCGAGTGCTGCCAGGCACTGAGGCCGAAGCGACTGCGAGTCACACCGTGGCGTCGCCGGCGTCCACCTCGTCGTGGAAGACCTTGGCAATGATCTGCCAGCGCCCCTCCAGCTTCAACAGTGTCAGCAGATCGATGAAGCGCTTGGGCAGGATGCTGCACTCCACCCGCGCCAGCGCCGTCACCGGCCCGGCGAATTCGATGGCGATGATGCGGTCGGTGCGCGCGTCACCCCGGCTCGCGGGTGACGCACGCTGATCGACGATGGGAAAGTACTCGTCCATGCCCAGCGCGAGCAGCGTACCGTCGGTCGCGCAGGCGTAAAGCGCACGCGGGTGGAACACGCGGCGCAGGCGCTGCGTGTCGCTGTGGTGCAGGCCGTCGAAATACTCCTGCAGCACGGCCGCAATGGCCTCGAACTCGGCGCCCATCACCGCACTCATGCCAACAGGCCCTCGGCCTTCAGGGCCTCGCGCACGGCGGGCCGCGCGCTCACACGCTTCAAGAATGCCTCGAGATTCGGCAGGCCCGTCAGATCCAGATCGACAAACTTGGCCCAGCCGGTCACCACGAAAAGGTAGGCGTCGGCCGCCGTGAAGACATTGCCGGTCAGGTGGTCGCGGCCTGCCAGCTGGCTGTCGATCCATTCGTATTTCTTGCGCAGCAGGGCGCGCAGCGTGCCCTTGGCCTTGGCGTCGAACTCGCTGTTGAACAGCGGCGAAAAACCCTTGTGCAGCTCGGAGGTGATGTAGTTCTGCCACTCCATCACACGGTAGCGCTCCGTGCTGCCGGCCGCCGGCATCAGCGTGGTCGCGCGGGCCTGGTCTGCGATGTACTGCACGATGACCGGGCCTTCGCTGAGCAGCTGCCCATCGTCGAGCTGCAGCAGCGGCACCTGGCCTTTGGGATTGATGGCGTAGTAGTCGGTGCCGGCCGGTGTCAGGTGCTTGGCGGTGTCGACCTTCTCCAGCGTGAAGGGCGTGCCGATTTCGCGCAGCACGATGTGGGGAACGAGCGAGCAGGCCGCCGGTGAGAAGTAGAGCTTCATGAGGGTCATTCGGAGTGAGTGGATCGAGGCCTGCACCTTATTGCCAATCTCGACTTCGATAAAGGTGCCATCATTCACTTCACTGATTACATGGAGTGATGGAATGCCGCGTCAATTCAGCGGGCTGATGCTCGGCAGCGTGGAGTTGTTTTGCCTGACGGCCGAGCTGCAGGGCTTCACCGCCGCCGCCGCGTCGGCTGGGCTCACACCGGCGGCGGTGAGCCGCTCCATCGCGCGGCTCGAAGCGCGCCTGGGCGTGCAGCTCTTCATGCGCACCACGCGACAGGTGCGCCTCACCGACAGCGGGCGCAGCTACTACGAACAGTGCCGCCAGGCGCTGGGCCAACTGGTCGAGGCCGAGCGTGAGCTCACCGGCGAGCAGCGTGTGGCCACCGGCACGGTGCGCATCAGCCTGCCCACCTCGTATGGGCACTACCGTGTGTTGCCGGTGCTGCCGGAGTTTCGGCGGCGCTACCCCGAGGTGGAGCTCGAGGTGCAGGTGAGCAACCGCAACATCGATTTCGCCGCCGATGGTTTTGACCTCGCGGTGCGCGGTCGCACGCCACCCGATTCGGGCCTGGTGGCACGCCATCTCGAAGACACCGCGCTGGTGGTGGTGGCCACGCCGCAATACCTGCGCCGCCGTGGCACACCGCGCACGCCCGAGGCCTTGATGCAGAACCACGACTGCATCCAGTTCGCGAGGCCGAGCACCGGGCTGCCGGTGCCCTGGTTGTTTCGCGACAAGACCGGGCGTGAGTTCGAGATCACGCCCCCCGCCGTCGTGCGCTGCACCGACGACGTGTTGAGCCTGGCCACGCTGGCCCGCCACGGCGCAGGGCTCACACAAACCTTCGGCGCCGCGGTGCAAGACGACATCGCGCAAGGCCACTTGAAAGAGGTGCTGAAGGAATACGCCGGCGCCACGATGCCGTTTTCGCTGCTCTACCCGGCCAACCGCCAAATGCCGCTGCGCGTGCGGGTGTTGATCGACTTCCTGGTCGACAAGCTCGCGACGACGGCCCCCGCGTCACGCCGCCCGGCGCAGCGCTGAGCCGGGGGCAGGCATTGGGGCCGCTCTCACTACACTGCGCACCACGAACAAGCGGCTCTGCGCGATGACCGACACCCCATCCCCTCCGACCCGCCTCTCGCGCGCCCGCATCGCCGGCATCGCCTTCGTATTCCTGTGGTTCTTCATCGGCGGCATGGCTCACTTCGTGGCCACCGAGATCGAAATGCGCATCGTGCCGCCGTGGGTGCCCTGGCCGCGCGAGGCGGTGCTGGTGAGCGGCGTGTTCGAGTTGCTCGGCGCGCTGGGTTTGCTGTGGCGGCCCACGCGGCACGCAGCCGGCATCGGCCTGTTTTTGCTGACACTCGCCGTCACGCCAGCCCACATCTACATGCTGCAGCGGCCCGAGCTGTTCCCGGTGCCCATCTGGGCGCTGTGGCTGCGCCTGCCGATCCAGGTGGCGCTGCTGGCGCTCATCGCCTGGAGCACCCGACCCATGTCAACACCCACCCAACGATGACCCCTCGCATGCCCACACTCGACGACCCCCTGCACGACCGCGAAGTCGGCGCGCGCGACAGCACGCTCGACACCACCCGCATCGACGACACGCGCATCGGCGCCGTGCGCCCGCTCATCACCCCCGCGCTGCTGCAAGAGCGTGTGCCGGTGCGCGACAACACACTCGCGTTGGTAGAGAGCAGCCGCAAGGCCATCGCCCGCGTGCTGCACGGGCAAGACGACCGCTTGATCGTGGTCGTGGGGCCCTGCTCCATCCACGACCACGACCAGGCGATCGACTACGGCCAGCAGCTCAAGGCCGTGGCCGATGAGCTGCAAGGCGAGTTGTTGATCGTGATGCGCGCCTACTTCGAAAAGCCGCGCACCACAGTCGGCTGGAAGGGCTACATCAACGACCCGCACCTCGACGGCAGCTTCGCCATCAACGAAGGCCTGGAGCGCGCACGCCGCCTGCTGCTGGAGCTGACCACACTCGGCCTGCCCACCGGCACCGAGTTCCTCGACCTCTTGAGCCCGCAGTACATTGCCGACCTCATCGCCTGGGGCGCCATCGGCGCGCGCACCACTGAAAGCCAGAGCCACCGCCAGCTCGCTTCGGGCCTGAGTTGCCCGGTGGGTTTCAAGAACGGCACCGATGGCAGCATCAAGGTGGCGGCCGACGCGGTGCTCGCCGCACAGGCACCGCACGCCTTCATGGGCATGACCAAGATGGGCGTGGCCGCCATCTTCGAGACGCGTGGCAACGACGACTGCCATGTGATCCTGCGCGGCGGCAAGACCCCCAACTACGACGCCGCCCACGTGGCCGCAAGCTGCGACGCGCTGCGCGCGGCCGGCCTGAGAGAGCAGGTGATGATCGACGTGTCACACGGCAACAGCAGCAAGCAGCACCAGCGGCAAGTGACGGTGGCGCACGACGTGGCGACCCAGATCGCCGCAGGCGAGCGCCGCATCACCGGCGTGATGATCGAGAGCCACCTCGACGAAGGCCGGCAAGACCTGACACCCGGTGTGCCGCTCAAGCGCGGTGTGTCGATCACCGATGCGTGCATCGGCTTTGCGCAGACGGTGCCGGTGTTGCAGGGCCTGGCCCAGGCAGTGCGCGCGCGGCGCAGCCGGGCCGGCTGAGCCGCCTCCATCACCCACCGACTGCCCCACGTGCAAGAACTCCCCCACTTCGTCACCACCTCACCCGCCGCCACGCTGTTGCTTGCCGCGATGGTGATCGCGAGCCTCGTCGGCCTCTACGTGGCGCCGGGCTGGCTCGACCGCAACCTGTTCCGGCCGCACTGGTTGTTGCCGCGCCGCGAGTACCCCACGCTGATCACCAGCGCGTTTCTTCACGCCGACCTGCCGCACCTGCTCTTCAACGCCTTCACCTTCTGGGCGTTCGGTTTTTCGCTGGAGCGCGCGATGGGCACGCCGGGCTTCGTCGCGCTTTACTTCTTCGGCTTGCTGGTGAGCGACCTGGGCACCTTCTTCCGGCACCGCGACAACCCGGCCTACCAGTGCCTGGGCGCGTCGGGCGCGATCCTCGCGGTGCTGTTCGCGTCGATCCTCTACTTTCCCTCGGCCAGCCTGTTCATTCTTCCGATCCCGGTGCCCATCCCTGCGCCCTTGTTCGCGGTGGGCTACCTGGCCTACAGCTACTACGCGTCACGCCAGGGCCGGGGCCGCATCAACCACGACGCACACCTGTCGGGCGCACTTGCCGGCATCGCCTTCGTGGCGGTGACGGCGCCCGAGGTGCTGGGCGACGCGTTTCGCCATTTCATGGGCTGAGGCTGCGATGAACAAATCTTCGGGCCAAGGCGGTCTCGTTTATTCCACCGAAGGGGGCCGCATGTGCCCCGCGTGCCGGCAGCCGGTGTCGGCCTGCGTGTGCAAACAGGCCTTGTCGACACCCGCCGCGGGCGACGGCAAGGTGCGCGTCAGCCGCGAGACCAAGGGCCGCGGCGGCAAGGCCGTGACCCTGGTGCGCGGGGCGCCGCTGGAGGCCGCCGCGCTGCTGACCTTCGGCAAGCAGCTGCGCACCCACTGCGGCACCGGGGGCACGGTGAAAGACGGTGTGATCGAGCTGCAGGGCGACCACTGCGAGCGCGTGATGGCGCACTTGCAGTTGCAGGGGTGGAAGGTGGTGCGGGCGGGTGGGTGAGGAGGGGTAGCGGTGTGGGTCGTGTTGACCCTTAGATCCGTTCGCACTGAGCCTGTCGAAGTGCCTGCACCGAGGTGCGCGCCGGCTTCGACAGGCTCAGCCCGAGCGGAGTTACGGCAGCTCGCGGCATTTGCCGCAGCAGGGCGAGGGCGGCGGGCAGCAGCGGTCGTCGATGCAGGGCTCGCAGCAGCAACGTGGCTTGGGGCCTGGCTTGTTGGGCACGGGCTTGGGTTTGTCGTCATCGCAGCCCTCGTCCGGCCCGGGCTCGCTCGGTGGGCAGTCGGGGCACGCTGCGTATTCCACGGCCGGTGCGTGGAGCAACGGGTCGATCATGAAGCTCAGGCCGCCCACCACGATGCCTTCGGCGAGCACGAGCACGCTGATCGTCTTGGCGCCCGCATCGGCCAGCTCGGCCGCGCTGAAGTCGCGCCCGCTCAGCAGCACCGGGCGGATCTCGCGGGCATCGCGCGGGCCGAGCGTGAACGCACCGCCGCCCGGGTTGTTGAAGCGCATGGCCCAGCCGCCGGCGGCGAGCAGCGGCGGCAGCACGGCACGCACTTCCATGCGGGCGGTCTTGGCAAAGGGGTTGTGTGCCCAGAACTTGCGGTTGCAGAACGCCGCCTCCAGCGCGCAGCGGCCGCCCCCGCCCGGCAGCGGGATCAGCGAGCGCATGGCGATGTTGTTGTCTGCCGGCACCAGGCGCCAGGCCGGTGTGGGCCCGGCCGCTGACGAGAGGCCGGTCTGCGGATCGTTGTTGGCGCGGTCGGTGCGCGCCGTGACACTCATGAACATGCATTCGTGGCCCGCATGCACCGGCGTCCACTCGAAGGGGCCGACGACCACCGTGCCGCCGGGCGCCAGGTCGGGCACGGCCAGCGAGGCGGTGCTCATCGGCTCGAAGTCGTCGGGCCACACCAGGCCCGCGCTCGGGCGGCAGTGCCAGGCATGCACACGTGCACCCTTGGCCACCTCGGTGCCGCGGTTCTTCACCCGCACGTAGGCGTGGTTGTGGCGGCACACGAGCGGTGTCTGGTGGCCCTTCGAACCATCGGGTTCGTTGCGGTTCCAGATGTCGGTGGTCTCCCAGAATTTCTCTTGATAGCCGTATTCGCCGTTGCGGCCGTCGTCGATGTACAGGTCGACCGCGGGCGGCGCACCTTCGGTTTTCACCGGCGTGGGCGCCCCCGCTGGCTGGTAGAGCCCTTGCTTCTCGAAGGCCCAGCGAACCACCTTGCCGTAGACCCCACCGACCATGTCTTCGCTGACCCAGTTGCCGCGTTCGGCAGCGGTCATCGCACTCGCATAGGCCGTCGCGGTCGCGGGGTTGGTGGCCTGCGTCAGCGAGCCGATGGTGCGCAGCATCAGGTAGGCCGTGTAGCGCGACGCGTAGGTGCGCGTGGCCAGCTCGGGCGAATCACCGCCCACCGAGCGGTACAGGCGAAAGTGCGTGGTGCACAGGATCTGCTCCGACGAGTAGCTGCCGAAGTCGAAGCTGCCGCCCCAGGCCCAACCGGCGGTCACGTCGCGGTCGTGACGGCGGTTGATGATGCTGTAGACCCATGGGAATGTCTGGAAGCGATCGCTCGCCTGGGTCTGCGGGTCGTTGAGCACGGCGGCGAAGCTGTCGCCCGCGCTGTGCGCAAAGCCGAAGTTCGCCGAGTTGACGTGGTTGTACAAGATGCCGTGGCCGCCCAACTCGTGCAGCACCACACGCCAGTCGCACGACAGGCCCATCGGGTTCACCGTGTCGCCCAGGTCGGCCAGCATGAAGGCCGTGCGCCCGATGCCGTAGCTGCCGTTGCCCATGCAGTACGCGTTGATCTCGATGCCGTTGGCGCTGCCATAGTGCCCGCGGTGGTCGACCACCGAAGGGAACAGCGTGCCGGTGAAGTAGGTGGGCAGGTGAAAGCCCAGGTCTTGCACCAGATCGAAGAAGCGGTTGCAGTGGTAGTAGGCGTTGACGGCCGCAAAGTTGTCGGTGCGCGCTGCATAGTCGAACGCCGAGCCCGCAGGCCGGGTGGGTGGCGCGGTGTTGGGCACCTCCACATTGATCACCGTCACCTGCGAGCCGGTGAGCGACACCGTGCCGGCCACAGGCGGGTTGATGTCGTCGAGCGACACGGTGGTGCGCAGCGCATTCAGCTCGGCGGTGGTGGCGCCGGGCAGCGGGCCGCCATTGGCGGTGATCGGGTCGGCCACGAAAACGAGGCCGTTCACACCGTCGATGAAGGCGCGCAGGTACAACACCGCGAGCGTCTCCACGTCGACCAGCGCGACCCACGGCAGGTCCTTGATGCCGTTCCAGGCAAGGGTGAAGGTCACTTCGATCACCACACGGTGTTCGCCCTCACGGAATTGCTCACCCAGTGGTGGCAGCGGCAGCACGGGGTGCAGCGAGGCCGGCCCCTGGCCGGTGGAGGCGTGGGGCGTGCCCGCGCTGGAGTGGTCGTCGGGCGCGCTGCGTTGTGCGGCCTCGTAGCGGTAGACCATGAGCCGCTGTCCCAGCACGCTGAGCGACGAGGCATCGCAGTGCTTGTCGGCGTCGGCGCCGAGTTGTTTGGCCAGTGCCTTGGGGTCGAGCTTGACGGAGCGCTGCAGCGCCTTGTCGCTGGGCATCGCGGCGTCGACCACGGCGTGGCGGCTCGACTGCGCGCTGACCACGACGAAGGGCTTGGCCTGCATGTGCACCGACACCGCCGCCTGCCAGACCGGCAGGCCCAGGAAGGTCTGCTCGAACACCACCGTGCTCATGTCGAACTGCGGCTTCTCCTGGCTGAAGCGGTACTCGACACCGAGTGGGCGCGGCGTTGTCTCCGGCGCCAGGCTGAAGTTGGCGAGCGCTGCCGGTGCGATGCCCAGCACCGCGCCGTGTTGGATCAGGTATTCGTGTGCGGCCAGCAATGCGGTGCCGGCGCTGCTCTGGAACGGCTCCTCGACGTGCAACACGTCGCGCACGATGCCCTCGGCATCGCGGGTGAGCATCGCTTTCGCAGAAGCGTCGAATTGTTGTGTCATGGTGAACCTCCTTGGGCCAAGCCAGCCCAGGCGACCATCACGCGGGCTTGGAATCAGCTTAGGTTCTGATGCGCGTGGTTGCGCCCCCTAAGGCGTGGTCTCATCCCTAGGTTGGCTGGAGGTGGCTTGATGGGTGGTGTGGGGACAGTGAAAGGCGGCGCGGTGGGTTGCCGGGGCGGTAGCCGGTTTCAGACTGTCTGCAGCCGCTCAGGGTCGGCAGGTGAACGGCAGCCCGAGCGGAAACCGGTCGCACGATCGTCAACAAGGCGGATGACGGCTGCACCTCCCTGACCGGTCACTCGCGTAGCGCAGCCGACGCGTCGGGCCGCGAATGAGTCCTACTGCCCCTGACGACCCGCGGAACCCGACCCATGGCTTCTGTTGACCTGCGGCCAACAGAAGCGTCGAAGGCTGGTAGAGCCCTTCACAATCAAGACTTGACCCCCGTTTGTTTGAGATGCCTACCTTTCATCATGGATAAATTCGTGCTGCGGCAGCAGGTGCTGGAACGGCTCGCCGAAGACCTGCTGCAAGCCGAACAGGCAGTGCGGGCGGCCCATGAAGCGGCGACTCACGAAGAGAACATCGCCGAAAACAAATACGACACCTTGGGACTCGAAGCCGCCTACCTGGCCACCGGCCAAGCTCGTCGCGCCGAAGCCATCCGCCAAGCGATGGCCAATTGGCGGCAATTCCGCCCGAGCCCCTACGACGCCAGCAAAGGTATTCAGCTCGGCGCGCTGGTCTGGCTGGTCGATTCCGACGACAAGCAGCAACAGCTCTTTCTTGGCCCGGATGGGGGCAGCATGAAGTTGGTCAGCGGCTCTGAGCTCGTTCAGGTCATCAGCGGCGAAGCCCCTTTGGGCAGGGCCATGTTGGGTAAATGCGAGGGTGATGAGGTGTCGATACAGGTCGCTCTAATCCGACAGCAGTTTGAGGTGCTGCGGGTTCTTTGAGCCGCAAGCAAGTTCACGCCGAATTGACCAGAAATTGCGCGGCCCGATCCCTTCAGGACGCTCTGCACAACTCCTGGCGAGCTATGCGGAGTTCGTTCGCGCCCCCTTGGTCCCCAGCGCTGTGGGCGGACCACGAGGCGACCACGGCGCAGGGGCCGAACGTCATCTCCCGCCGCCTGCGAACTGGGCTGCCGGCGCTTTGCGGGCATTGGGATCAGCTGCCGCGCGAGCCAAAAGCCGTCGCTCAACGCTTGACACGAGAGGTGGCGCGCGCCCGCATGCGCATCTCGAAGTTCCGGCGGCTTTACTGCGGCGTCGGGCTGATGTTTTCAGCGGGTGATGAAGCTGCGCGCCGGGATCTACTGCCCTAAGGTGCAGGCCTAACTTGTTGCAGCGAGTTAGCGGCGCCGGGCTGTGCAACGAAAAGCTCCATTTCCGTGAGACCCGTTTGTGTCGGCGTTCCGCTGGACACCAGCGTCAGGGGGCTCTCTATCGATGAAAAAGAGGATGACGTCCCGTCGTAGCCCGCGAGGGGTTCCCATGTGGAATAGCTGGTGGTGTGTGAAAACTGCCCGAGCACCGTCGTGCCCATGGTGATCGTGTTCAGCCACTTCAACCTGCCGTTGGCGCAGGTCGTGTCGCTGGCAGCACGCTCACACCACAACACGCCCTCGAGGACCGGCGTGCTGTAGGCTGAAACCGTGCGTGAGTAAAAAGAGCGTGTGTGGGAAGCCAGGCTGCCCGCAATCAATCGATCATCGCTGCCGTCCACATTGACGCGTCGAATCAAACCGTTGGCTTTGTAGAACACTGTGTTCTCTCGATATCCCAGCGTTGCCGCACCACTTCCGGCAGTGGTGCCCAAGGCCTGCAGGCGAAGGTCTTGCTTGTTCACGCTGTAGAGCGAGGGCGCCAGCAGCGAGTTGGTGCTGCTCGACTGCTCAAGGATGACGTGCGTGGGTGTGACGGCCTTGGCCTGCACCACATTGCCTTTGGCGCCGTCCAGGGTGACCATCGCCACCGAGACCGTGCCGTTGATCACGCGCTTGATGGTCAAGCCATCCACCAGCACATGGGTCCGGGCATCAACGGGGATCAGAGCCAGGCTGCCCGGCCCGACCACCCGGTAGATGCTCGGTCGCAACGTGGCGGCAGTGGTCGACCAGGTGAGCTCACGCAGTTCGCCATTGACGAAAACATGAGTGGACGAGGGCGTGCGCAGCGGGGTAGTCCCGGAAAAGTAGCTGTAAGCCCCATCACCTCCAATGATTTCGATGAGCCGCCCCTGAGTGACGTCGTATAGCCAAAGCTTCGTGTTGGTATCTCTGACCACGAACAACTGAGCCTGCGGTGAACTCAGGTCAGGGAGTTGCTGCAAGACGGCATATGCGGAGGGCAGACTCGCCGTCATCACCGATGCCGGCGTGTTGGCGGGGATGAGCGCACGGCCGGGAACGTAGCCGTTGCACATTGAAACGGCCGGAGCCACCTCGACTTCAATCATGGCATCTTGGCCCAAAGCAGAATCCCAGATGTTGCGAATGCGGCAAATGTTGTTGAGGGACGAAACCTGGATTGATTCGGTCGTATCGGTCTTGCGCAGACTGATCTTGAACAACTTGTAGTCCGTCGTGTAATAGACGACCTGCTCGCCCAGGTAGGTCAGCGTGTTCGAGGCGGCGTCGAAGCCTCTTGTCAGCTGTTTTCGGTAGCTGTCATTGGGTGACAGCGCCACCGACAACCTCGGAGGATTGGGTGCCGACGGATCAAACAGCAACAAGGTTCGGCCTCCGTAGTAGTCCTGTGTGACCGTGCCCGCTCCCAACAGGTCGGGTAACGTAGGTACGGTGGGCGGTGCGGTGATCGGCGGTGTGTTCGTTGAAGGCGGCGCGCTGTTGGCGTCCGCACCTCCTGACCCTCCACCTCCGCAGCCGGTCAACACCATCGCGATAGAACTGCCCAGCCCGCAAGCGATGCGACAGACGGGGTGCCAGTGAACAGATTTGGTCATGGTGTGCGCCATCTGCAGATGGCATCAAAAACAGGTGGGCCAAGGCAAGCACATATTCTTGCACGAGCATTCACAAGAGCTACCCCTAAGGATGAGCGGTGGTCTGACCTCAAGGTGCATAGCGCGCCGCTCGCAGCCGGCCTCGTGGGGTCTCGACGTTTGACATGAGAGACGGGGGCAAAGGTCTGTTTCTTGTGACGCCGTCTAGATGGAAGGTGAGGCTCTTGCTTGAGTACCTCGTGAACCGCGCCGGCGTTCTGACCGCTGTTTCGGATTGGGTACCCGAACAATTGGCGCGTTGCAAAAGCGAGAAATCGTGAAAACCCGCTGATGGCCGAGACTGTGAGTTCGGGCCTCGACCCATGAGCTGATCTTCATCAGCGTTGAGCCAGGCACTGTGACTGGCCACGGCATTTGCTTCGACTGGGCTGCGGCGCATCCTTGTTGGCCCTCAACTCGACAGGAGACCATCATGGAATCAGTAGCGAACGCGATTCATCGCGAGCCATGGAACAAGGGCAAGATCGTCGGTCAAAAGGCCCCGTTCAAGGTCAAAGACATTTGGGCACTTCGGGTGCGGTTGCAAATGGAAAGTCGAACGCGCGAACTTGCCCTGTTCACCTGGGCATCGACAGCAAGCTGCGCGGGTGTGACCTCGTCAGCCTCAAGGTCCGGGACATCTGCCACGGTGACCAAGTTGCTTCCCGCGCCGTGGTGATGCAGCACAAGACACAGCGGCCGGTTCAGTTCGAGATCACACAGGCGACTCGCGAAGCATTGCTCAAGTGGATCAAGCAGGCAGGGCTGAAGTCCGAGGACTTTGTGTTCCCGAGCCGGATTCACGGTTCACCGCATCTTGGGACGCGGCAGTACGCCCGGATCCTTGAGGAGTGGGCCGAAGAACTCGGGCTCGATCTTGCAGACTACGGAACGCATTCCATGCGCCGAACCAAGGCGACGCTGATCTACCGATGCACGAAGAACTTGCGAGCCGTACAGCTGTTGCTCGGGCACTCCAAGCTGGAGTCAACCGTCCGGTACCTTGGCATCGAGATGGACGACGCCTTGGAAATCTCCGAGCAGACTGAGATCTGACTGAGGCCGCGGTATACCCGGTCGATAGCTGACGCATCGGAGGCCAGTCAGCAATCGTGCTGACGGGCTGCTTCCTGGCGTGGCCGCGTGCTCACGCTCTCGGCCATCAGCCGACCCTCGCGAGCGACAGCTCTGCGGCCGTTTGCCTGTCTCCTATGACGAGAGCGCGGATAGGCTCTTGGCTGTACCCCCCACGCCTGAGGGACGCGTTCGGAACGCGGGCTAGGTTTCGAGCGTACTTTCTGAGGTAGGTAACAAGCTAACGCAACACGTTCAGCTCAAGCTTGTATAGCTGCGCGCCGTTCGCGTCGTTGCGCTGATACCAGGCGGTCGCCACATCACCCTCGGCGCTCGACGTCGTTTGCATCACGTCGGACGAGAAGACGACCGACCCTATCGTTGGCACGCTGATGTTCGTCACTGGCCCCCAAACCCCGTCGTTCACCAGCATGCGACAAGCAGCCGCACCGAAGCGCGAGGACCACGTTGCGGTGACGTTGCCAGCGATATCCGTGGCCAAAAAGGTGCCGCTTGGACCGCCTGTGATGCCGAACGTTGTCGACATCGCAATGGGTGTCGACCATTGACCCGAGACGGGCGAGAACCTCGATGACCAGAGAACGCCGATCTGATCCCAAACGGCTGTGACGTAGCCAGCGGCATCCCCTACGACATTCGGACTATAAGCAGTGTTTATGTTGGGGTCGATGTTGCTGATCTTCGTGGAGGGGCCCCAGAGGCCGGTAGCTGGATCCAGTCGAGAGGCGTTGATCTCGGAAATGAATCCCCCCCGCGCGAAGACCACAGTGGCGGCGTTCATGCCATCCAATGTCAGCCAGAGCGAACCCATCATCGGCGTGTTGAGCCGGTCGTCGATCGGTTGCTCCGCAGACCAAACACCGGTACTGGCGTTGTAGTAGTTCCCGTAGACCCACCGCGTCGACGCGCCGTCGCGAACCCAGACTGCGGAGATGTTGCCCACGGGGTCCATTGCTGCGCGAACCCCCAGCGATGACGCGCTGAGCGTGTACGTGTTCTGCAGGCCCCAAGTCTGCGCGGCGGTATTCAGACGCACCGCCATGATCTGGGCACTGGTCGTGGCCAGCAGCGTCAGATTACCGGCACTGTCGAACACCGGGGTCGCTGAAATGACGTCCCAGCTGGAAGCGGCCAACGGTGGCGAACTGGGCGCCCCCCACGCCAAGGTCGAACCATCGAATCGCGCGATCTGGGCGGTGCGGTAGTTGCCGCTTTGCCAATGGGTCCATGCCAAATAGCAATCACCCAAAGAGCCACAGGTCAGGCGCGGCGCGGCTATCGCGCCGTTTGAGATTGTTTCGATGATGGTTGTTGCACTCCAGGCGCCAGTCCTGGTGTTAAGCCGCGCGGCGTACAACGTGTTTGCTGTCGGCTCGGCCACACTCCACGCCACCAGTAGGCCCCCAGAGTTGTCGTACGCCATCGCTGGCTGGCTTCCGCTGTTCAGGTCGGGCGGCGTATTCGCCACGTCGGTAACGGTTGCACTCCACGCCTGGGACGGTGTCGAAAAAGTTTTGGTCAAGGTGCCAGTAAGCGCCTGCCCGGCGGCACTCTCGATCGCAGACGCAAAACTGACCGTGTAGGTTGTGTCTCCTGGCAACGCGCCAGCTTGAGGGGTTAGCGTTATGCGGGTACCGGACAGCGCGACGTTTGCTGGAATGACGTTGCCCTCGGGGCCCCTTAATGTCACTGAGCTTGCTGATACGGTGGGCGCTGACGCTGCGCTACTCAGCGTGGCTGCAAATACGGCACTGCGGCTCGCTGCGGTGGCAGCGTCAACCGGGTCAGTGCTTTGCACAGTAAAGGCCGGTGGTGGCGGCGGTGGCGGCGGCAGAGGTGGAACTGTGGGACCGGTGGCATCCCCGCCGGCTCCGCCACTGCACGCGGTGAACGAGGCTATGGAGGCAAAGGCTACGAACTCAGCTAGCAAACGCAAGCCTGCCACGCGAAGGCGATTTATATTCAAGAGATCCTCCCAGGTCAGTATTCGAGTTCTTGGCAACAGCAACGCCCTCACTCGATTATTGCAACAGCTGTATGGGTTTTGCCGGGGTGAGCAGGCGGTGCGCTATGCGCCTTGATGGCTTTCAAGGCGCGCGCAGCCGGATGATCTGCCGCCGGATGCAATGCGGCCGGAGAAGGGCGTGATGATGCGGCGCCGCTTACCGCGGCAGCTCGACGAACACGCCGTTGCCGAGCAGCCACAGGCCATCGCTTGAGATCCGGATGGTTCCCGCATAGCCGCCGAACGGCGACGTCCCGAACGCCGGGCCGACCCATTGGAACTGCTCCGTGTTGTCGAGCCCGTACAAACGCAGGGTGTTGCCAGACACCGTGACATAGCGGCCATCGGCCAGGAACTCGACATCGCTCGAAGACCCTGCGACGTTGGGTGGACCGCTGTCCGACCACGCCAGGCCGGTGCCGTTGAAGACCGCCTGCTTGAAGTCGATCCCGTTGTAGTAGCTGTGGATCACTTTGCTGCCGTCGGGATGGGCGGCGAAATCCAGCAATGAGGTCGAGACACTCTCAGGCGGTGTCTGCGCGACCAAGTCGTAGACGCGGTGTGAGTTGGCGCGAAGCTGGATGCGCGTGGTTCTCAAACCGCCCCCGGTGATGCCCATATCCGCCGAGTAGATGACACCGCCGCGAGCGGCCTCGAATTGGGTGTACGACCAGCCGTTGAAGCCCGTCACCGTGCCGACCTGGGCACCGCTGACGGCGTTGACGATGGGGGTGAACCGGGTGAACCCGGTTGGGTGACTCCCCTGGTTCAACACCAGCACGGGCTGCCCTGCCACCCGCGCGAAGGCCATGCGCGATGCGTCTCTGATGAGCAGTTCGTTCGACGGGGGGAGTCGGCCACTCACCTGGAACGAATCGAGATCGATGAGCGTGATGCCGGCGTCGGAGCCACCGCCGTTCAACGCATACAGCGTGCGACCGTCGTCGCTGATGGCGAGCGCGGTCACGGCAACCGAGGGCAAGGTGATCGTGCCCACGCGAGCACCGGTGTAGAAGTGCTGAGCTGCAATGGTGCCCCCGACCACGCTGTACATGATCGGCCGCACGGGGTCCGAAACCAGTTGCGCGCCTACGTAAGCCTCAAGAGGGTCGGCAAGCCTGGCGGCCGGCGCAGTGCTGCTCTTGTAAAAGCCCACACGCACGGTCTCGTCTCTCACGGTGGCACCGCCGTTGGAGCGCACCGTCACCGTCGCAAAGTGAGCCCCTTCCGCCAGGGTGGCGGGGTCGGCGGAAAGCAGCAACGCTGCGCCGATGGAACCCGAAGGCGTGACGCTCAGCCACGCGGCATCGCTGCTGGCCGACCACCCAGTGGAAGTACCACTGGCTTCAGCGATGGTGACGCTGTGGGACAAGCGCTGCCCACCCGGCACCGCCACCAGGGCGACGCCACGCTCCGACGCTTCGAGGACAGGCGCTGGCGCTGCCCGTCTGACGGTGTAGCTCACGCTGACCTGTCGCGGGCTGCCAGCCGTTTGGCGACTGCAGGAGGCGTCGTAGCAGGCGCGCACGGTGATGGTGTCGTTGTAGACGCCGGGGGCCAACCAGGCCGGGAACTTGGGCGTCACGATGAGCGTGCCAGTTGTCGCCCCGGTACTCGTGAAAACCGATGTGCCGATGCCTCGATCGGTGTACTCGATGAACACCGTCACCGGGGACTGAACGCCCGTCAGCGACCCCTGGATGGTTTGCGGCGCAATCTCGTCACCTTGCTCGGCATCGAAAACAAGGCTGCTTCGCGCCACGGTCAGCGTGGCTTCAGGTGCGGAACTCCCTCCGCCACCGCCACCACCGCAAGCCTGAAGAAAAGCTGCGGCGAGCAGCAAGATCGACACGCCCATGCCACGCGCCGTTCTGATCGTCGATGCCATTCACCTGTTCCCTCGTTGTGCCAAATATCCGCAAGGAGCCTAGATTGCCGCGCCCCGCCCTGCGAGCGCATCGGAGATTGATTCCGAGAGGTGGAATCATCTCTGCTTGCCTCCGGCATCGCGTGACTTTCTGAGTCGCAATATACGGATGAACCCTCAGTTTCCGTGTGAGCTGGCAAGCCGCCAACAAGGCGCAATGGCTCCCCCCAATGCACAAAGCAAGCCTAACAAAGACAACTCAGGAATTCGACCTTGCCAATCGGGAATCACTAGTCCGTTCGGGCTATGACCATCCGCCTGGCGGGGTACGCGCAATCAAACCAATCGCGATATCTTGATGGTGATTTGAGATAGGCCAGCGCGCCGGGCTATAGGCGAGGCAGGCGTCAGGATCGTGGTTTCAATCGAAAGGACGTCGTATCTCGGCCGATCTGGTTGACGCTCGCGCTTAACAGTTTTAGCCGTCCACCAATATACTGAACGACTGCAATTCGGCACCGAGATCAGCCATCTGAACTTCGCCTTTGG
This sequence comes from Rhizobacter sp., assembly GCF_031412075.1. Taxonomy (GTDB): domain Bacteria; phylum Pseudomonadota; class Gammaproteobacteria; order Burkholderiales; family Burkholderiaceae_C; genus Rhizobacter. The sequence goes on along the minus strand of NZ_JANOCG010000426.1, from coordinate 583 downwards.
GTCGAGAGCGAGCTTTCAATTGCGTTGAAAGCAGTCACCAGCAGAGGCGCGCCGCATCGCCTCGGAAAAAAGGCCCGAAGGCCATTGCTCGACGGCGAGCCCCTCGCGAGCCAGGCGCAAGGTTGGCGCATGCTCGGGCAGCCGGGGGTGGCGGTACGCCGGCAAGGCTGGGACACTTCCGCTTCATCGAGAACCATCTGAAGGAGCGGGAATGCAGTCAGGATCTTGGAGCTTGCGCGCCACGGTGTCGGTAGCCATCGCACTCGCGGGGTGCGGCAGCCTGCCGTTGCCGGGGTCGACCCCGGCGGCCGTCGCCCCTCAGGCGCCGGGTTCCGCAGGCACCACCCCCGCGCCGGCCGCAGCAGACCTCTCGCAAGCGCTGCCCACCGCGGTTCAGGTCTCCGTCGTTTCCAGCGAAGGCATTGCTGGCTTCTTTCCGTTCGAGAGCACGAGCACCACCTCGACACGCGCCAACATGCGGCGCGAAGAAGCCACGATCAAGGGCACCGGCACCGTGTCGCGGTTCCTGATGCCGAATTCGGCCACGACCACGATCACCCGCCTGGATCGCAAGCTCGTCTAC
>NZ_JANOCG010000425.1:0-1998 GCF_031412075.1 Rhizobacter sp. | reverse complement strand
CGTTGGGGGGCAACAAGGGTGTGGTCTCCGGCGCCGCCGGTGGCGGCACCGCCGAAGCCAACAACAGCGCCCTCGAAAAGTGCACCGAAACGCTGGGCACGGTGGCGCTGCAAGAAGAAACCAACGCCCCCTGGTATTACGAACTGCGCCGCAACCAGCTCGGCTCCACGCTGCCGGTGCTGCGTTTGATGATCCAGCAGAGCAATTGCTTCGTCATCGTCGAGCGTGGCCGTGCCATGAACAACATGATGCGCGAGCGCGAGCTCGAAGCCTCAGGCGAAATGCGCCAAGGCAGCAATTTCCAGAAGGGCCAGATGGTGTCGGCCGACTACACCATGAGCCCGGCGATCCAGTTCTCCGGCCGCACGGTTGTCGATCAGCAATAAGGTGGTTGACGCTTCATTGCGCTTCACATTGCCAGCCACCGCGCCGAGCACGCCCAGCTTGCCGGTGAGCAGGCCAGCGCTTCCGCCACCCGTGCGGCCGGAGAACTGGATCGCCGGGCTCATGGTGTAGTCGGCCGACACCATCTGGCCCTTCTGGAAGTTGCTGCCCTGGCGCATTTCGCCCGAGGCCTCGAGCTCACGCTCGCGCATCATGTTGTTCATCGCGCGGCCGCGCTCGACGATGACGAAACAGTTGCTTTGCTGGATCATCAGGCGCAGCACCGGCAGCGTGGAACCGAGCTGGTTGCGGCGCAGTTCGTAGTACCAGGGTGCGTTGGTTTCTTCTTGCAGTGCCACCGTGCCGAGTGTTTCACCGCACTTTTCGAGCTGGCTGTTGTTGCCTTCGGCGGTGCCGCCACCGGCCGCGCCGGAAACCACACCTTTGTTGCCCCCCAACGACGGGGCTGTGGAGCCGCAGCCGCTGAGCAAGAGCCCGGCGAATGCTGCAAGCGCAAATGGTTTGACCAGGGTCGCGTTCATTGAAACCTCTCAACGGTGTGCATGCCGAAACGGGCTGCTGAGAAGTATAGATTCGGGGGCACACCAAAGCGCCTCCTGAACGTGCGGAGGTGACTTTGGTCGCCCTGGCGACCGGGTCCGGCTATTCGCCCAGGTAGGCCGCCCGCACCTTGGGGTCGCTCAGCAGGGCGGAGGCCTCGCCACTCATGGTGACCTCACCCGACTCCATCACATACCCCCGGTTGGCGAGCTGCAGCGCACGGCTGGCGTTCGGTTCGACCACGAGGATCGTCACGCCCTGCTTGGCAATGTCGGCCACCACCTCGAAGATCTTGTCGACCATGATGGGCGAGAGCCCCATCGACGGCTCGTCCATCAGCAGCACCTTGGGCCGTGCCATCAGCGCGCGCCCCATCGCGAGCATCTGCTGCTCGCCGCCCGACATGGTGCCCGCCAGCTGGTTGCGCCGCTCCTTCAGGCGCGGGAAGATGCCGAACACCTTGTCGATGTCGGCGTCGATCTCCTTGTCGTTGCGCACGAAGGCGCCCATCAGCAGGTTCTCGGTGATCGTCATGCGGGAGAAGACGCCGCGCCCCTCGGGCACCATCACCAGGCCTTGTTTGACCAGGTCCCAGGCGCCCTGCCCCTTGATCGACTTGCCCAGGTACTCGATCTCACCGGCGGCCACCGGCTGCAGCCCGGTGATGGCCTTGAGCGTGGTCGTCTTGCCCGCGCCGTTGGCGCCGATCAGGCTGACGAGTTCACCTTCGTTGACTTCGAACGAGACACCTTTGACCGCCTGGATGCCGCCATACGCGACCTTCAGGCCGCTGACTTTGAGGAATGTGGATGTCATGACAGCCCCTCGCTCGCCGAATACAGCGAGCGATCCCCCGTGGAGATCGAGCCCGCCTTGGGGCGGCCCGGCGCCAAGCTCGTTGGAAGTTTGAATGAATGCTTCATATCGACTTTCAATGCGCCTTGTGGCCGGCGCCGAGGTAGGCCTCGATCACCTTCTCGTTGCGTTGCACCTCGGCCGGCGTGCCTTCGGCGATCTGCTTGCCGTAGTCGAGCACCGTCACGCGGTCGCACA
>NZ_JANOCG010000424.1:0-3002 GCF_031412075.1 Rhizobacter sp. | reverse complement strand
ATCCAACCCGGTGACATCGTGGTGGCGGCGGTCACCGCCGAATGCACCGACGGCTACTTCGGCGACCTGCTCGCCACCAGCTTCAAGGCCCGCGGCGCACGTGCCTTGGTCATCGACGCCGGCGTGCGCGACGTGAAGACGCTCACCGAGATGGGCTTTCCGGTGTGGAGCAAAGCGATCAGTTCCAAGGGCACGGTAAAGGCCACGCTCGGCTCGGTCAACATTCCGGTGGTGTGCGCCGGCATGCTGGTGACCCCCGGCGACGTGATCGTGGCCGACGACGACGGTGTGGTGTGCGTGCCGCGCGCCATGGCTGCCAAGACACTGGAGGCGGCGGCGGTGCGTGAATCCTTCGAAGGCGAAAAACGCGCCAAGCTGGCTTCGGGCGTGCTGGGGCTCGACATGTACAAGATGCGCGAGCCGCTGGAAAAGGCGGGCTTGAAATACATCGACTGAACGCACTTCAACCAGCCCCGTTCGGGCTGAGCCTGTCGAAGCCAGCGCCGAGCTGTGCGCACCCTTCGACAGGCTCAGGGCGAACGGTGGCGGAGACGGAGACAAAGGAATCACCCCATGAACACCAACCCCACCCAATGGCACATCGGCCTCGTCGGCTACGGCGAGCTCGGTCGCATCCTGGCCGAAGACTTGCGCGCACAGAGCGTGACGGTCAGCGCGCACGATTTGAAGCTGGGCAGCGAAGCCGGCTCGCCGTTGCGACAACACGCAGCCATGCACGGCGTGACGCTGTTCGAGTCGCATGCCGAACTCGCGGAACAAGCCGACTTCATCATCAGCGCCGTCACCGCCAGCCAGGCCGTGCCGGTAGCCCAGGCCTGCGCGCCGACCCTCCGACCCAGCGCCTACTTCCTCGACTTCAACTCCGCCTCGCCCGGCGCCAAGATCCGCGCAGCCGACATCGTCAAGCGCAATGGCGGGCGTTATGTCGAAGGGGCGGTGATGACGTCGGTCCCGCCCTACCGCATCAAGGTGCCTCTGCTGCTGGGCGGGCCCGACGCGGCGGCGCTGATGCCGCTCATCAACACGCTGGGTTTCGCCAGCCAGGTGGCCAGCGACAAGCTCGGGGTGGCCTCGGCCACCAAGATGTGCCGCAGCGTGATGATCAAGGGGCTCGAAGCGATGGTGATCGAAAGTTTCACCACTGCCCGCGCTTATGGGGTGGAAGACGCGGTGCTCGCGTCGCTCAAAGAAACCTTCCCCGGCATCGACTGGGAAAAACAAGGCGCCTACTTCTTTCAGCGCGTGATCGAACACGGTCGCCGCCGCAGCGAAGAAGTGCGCGAGGTGGCGCAGACCGTGCGCGAGGCCGGCCTGGAGCCCTGGTCGGCCAGCGGCACCGCCGATCGACAGGCCTGGGTGGCCGACCTCGCCGACGCGGGGCTCTTCGGCCCAAAAGGGACGAAAGAGTTCGCCCGCAGCAGCGACTGGCGCACCGAGGCCGATCGCATCCTGGCGCAGTTCAAGCCCATTGACTGATGAAACAACAACCCCCACGCTCACTTCGTTCACTGCCCCCCAAGGGGGCGCAGGCCTCCCTCGGGGCGGCCCGGCGAGAGGCCTGACTGCAAATGGAATTCACCAAGACCCCCGGCTGGCTCGACTGGTACGACGGCCCGTCAAAACCGCGCTTCAAGCCGCCACCAGGCAGCGTCGACGCGCATTGCCACGTGTTCGGCCCCGGTGCCGAATTCCCCTACGCCAAGGAGCGCAAGTACACACCCTGCGACGCGTCGAAGCAGCAACTCTTCGCGCTGCGTGACCACCTCGGCTTCGAGCGCAACGTGGTGGTGCAAGCCACCTGCCACGGTGTCGACAACCGCGCGATGGTCGACGCGCTGCGCCACGCCAACGGCATGGCGCGCGGTGTGGCCACGGTCAAGCGCACGGTCACCGACCATGAGTTGCACGGTATGCACCACGCCGGCGTGCGCGGCGTGCGTTTCAACTTCGTCAAGCGCCTGGTCGACTTCATGCCCAAAGACGAGTTGATGGAAATCGCCTCGCGCATCGCCCCGCTGGGCTGGCATGTGGTGATCTATTTCGAAGCCGTCGACCTGCCCGAGCTGTGGGACTTCTTCACCGCCCTGCCGACCACCATCGTGGTCGACCACATGGGCCGGCCCGATGTGACGAAGCCCGTCGACGGCTCCGAGTTCGAGCTGTTCGTGCAGTTCATGCGCGACTACCCCAACGTGTGGAGCAAGGTGAGCTGCCCGGAGCGCCTTTCAGTCGCAGGCCCAGCCGCGTTGAATGGCGAACAGAACGCCTACCGCGACGTGATCCCCTTCGCACGCCGCATCGTCGAGACCTTTCCCGACCGTGTGTTGTGGGGCACCGACTGGCCGCACCCGAACCTGAAGAACCACATGCCGGATGACGGCTTGCTGGTCGATTTCATCCCGCACATCGCTGGCACGGGCGAACTGCAAAAGAAGCTGCTGGTCACCAATCCGATGCGGCTGTACTGGCCGGAGGAAACCTGAATGCCACTCGACAAACCGTACCTCGACGTGCCCGGCACCACCATCTTCGATGCGGAGCAGTCTCGCAAGGGCTACCACCTCAACCAGTTCTGCATGTCGCTGATGAAGGCCGCCAACCGCGAGCGCTTCAAGGCCAACGAGCGTGCCTATCTCGACGAATGGCCGATGAGCGAAGAGCAGAAGCAGGCCGTGCTCGCACGCGACCTGAACCGCTGCATCGGCCTGGGCGGCAACATTTACTTCCTGGCCAAGATCGGCGCCACCGACGGCAAGAGCTTCCAGCAGATGGCCGGCAGCATGACCGGCATGACAGAAGACGAGTACCGCAACATGATGATCGCGGGCGGCCGCTCGGCCGAGGGCAACCGCCACATCGGAGAAGACGGTGACGCGCAAGCGCACCGCCAGCCGCAAGGCCAAGCGAGAAACAACTGACATGGCCCAACTCACCGCATCCGTCTACACCTCGCACGTGCCCGCCATCGGCGCGGCGCTCGA
>NZ_JANOCG010000423.1:0-9690 GCF_031412075.1 Rhizobacter sp. | reverse complement strand
CACCTTGGCCGACATGCCCGAGCGGGTGATCAGCCACACGATGCTGCGGTTGTCGAGCACGTGGAACTGCAGCACCGCCTCGCCCGAGCCCAGGGTCTTTTGCAGCTCGGCCAGCGTGACACGCTGTTCGGCGAGTGAATCGGCGGCGCGGTCGCGAATGGCGTCGAGCAGCTGGCGTGAGCGTGAGGCCTCGGAGAGTGCCCAGGCGGCTTCGAAGTTGCTGGTGGTGATGCTCAGGTCGAGCGCGGTGTCGAACACCTTCTGGATGTCACCGAACAAGCCGGTCTTGAACTCTTCGCTCTGGAATTTGCCGCGCAGGCTGTCGGCCAGGCGCACGGTTTCAAGGTAGGACTTGAGCGCGGCGGGCTTGTTGCCTCGTTGCAGCTCGACCCGCCCCAGGCCTTCGGTGGCCCAGAGGCGGTGGTAGAGCGCGTCGCCCGAGCTGCTGTCGGCGGCGACCTGTTTGAACTGGGCCTCGGCCTGGTCGGGCAGGCCGGCAGCGAGCAAGGCGTTGGCGCGGCTGCGTTTGTAGAAGGCGCCCAGCTTCTCGGCCTCGCCCACAGGCAGCTTGTCGAGCTGCTCCAGCGATTCGCGCGGGCGGCCGGCGGCGGTGTAGGCGTTGGCCAGCGACACCAGCACCAGCGGGCGGAAACGGTCGCTGGCGAGCTCGAGGCTGCGCTTGTAGGCGTCGGCAGCGTCGCCATAACGGCCACGGCGCACCGCCACGTCGCCGAGCACCTTGTAGGCCGGGGCGTGGGCCTGCTGCGGGTTCTTTGGCTTGAGCGCCAGGGCACCCTGGGCAAAACGCTCGGCTTCGTCGAGCAGGCCGGCGTAGTTGTAGGCGATGGCGAGGTCGCGCTGGGCAAGCGAGCGCAGGTCTTCGTTGTCGCTGGTCTGGCCGATGTGCAAAGCCTTGCTGGCGGCGCGGATGCTCTGGCGGAACTCGCCTTGTTCGGCCAGCGCGATCGAGCGGCCGCAGTAGCCGTAGCCGTCGAGCTTGATGACGTCGCGCTCGTACAGCGCACGGCCCTCGGCGCTCAGGGCCAGCAGGCCGTTGGCATCGCGGTGGCGGGCCAGGGCATCGCGGGCGACCGCGCTGATGGGCGGCAGGTCTTGGGCCTGCACCGGTATCCAAGGCCCACAAAGCGCGACGCCGGCCGCCAGAAGAAGTGATCTATGAAAGGTCCGCACGGACTTGCCCCTTGATACAACAATGCCGATCGATCCTAGGTGGGCGCGTCATCGGCTCACAAGTGACCAAGGTGACGCGCATGATCTTCTAGGGGGTCTAGGGAACGCTGCGCAGCACCGCATACAGCTCGCGCGTGCGCACCGGTTTGAACAAGACCTGGTGCCCGCTGCTGTGCACCCGCTTCACCTCATCGGGTGAGGTGTCGCCAGTGATCAGCAGCGCTGGCAGTGGCGCCCCGTACACGGCGCGCACCCGCTCGATGGCGTCGATGCCGTCTTCTTCGTTGGCCAGGCGCAGGTCCGACACCACGATGTCGATGACACCCGCGTGACGCCGCACTTCGGTGCAGGCCTCTTGAATGGTCGCGGCGGTGAGCACGTGGTAACCCCAGGTTTGCAGCAGGTCGCTCATGCCGACACGAATGCTTTCTTCGTCGTCGATCAGCAACAGGGTGCGGCTCGAATCGATGGGTGAGGGCACCGTGTCGGCAGCCACCACCAGGTTGTCCAGCTCGTCGAACTCGGTGGCCTTGATGAGAATGCGAAACACCGTGCCGTGGCCTGGTCGGGATACCACTTCGAGCTGGTGGCCCATCAACAACACCAGGCGCTTGACGATGGCCAGGCCCATGCCCAGGCCGCGCGAACGGTCGCGCCCCGGGTTGCCGACTTGGTAAAACTCGTCGAACACCTTGGGCAGCTCGTCGGGGGCGATGCCGATGCCGGTGTCCCACACCTCGACGCTCACCACCTGCGCCCGTGTGCGCGCCACCACCACGATGCCGCCTTCTGGCGTGTAGCGAATGGCGTTGTGGATCAGGTTCGACAGCACACGCTCCAGCAGGTGCGGGTCGCTCATCACGATCTTGCCGCCGGCCTTGAAGCGCAGGCCCAGGCCCAGCTCTTCGGCCTGGCCGGCGCAGTGCATGTGCAGCACGCGGAACAGGTCGCGGATGGGGAAGCTCTGCAGGTTGGGCTCGATCACGCCGGCGTCGAGCTTGGAGATGTCGAGCATCGAGGTGAACGACTGCTCCAACGCGTCGATCGAGCGGATCATGTTTTTCACCAGCGGTTGCAGCGCGGTGCCGGCGAGCTTCTTTTCCAGCGTGGCGGTGAACAGGCCCAGCGCGTGCATGGGCTGGCGCAGGTCGTGGCTGGCCGACGCGAGGAAGCGGCTCTTCTCCCGGTTGGCACGCTCCACCAGAAACACTTGCTGGCGCAGCGCGCGCACCAGCGCGTCGTTGTCGAGCTTGGTTTGCAGCTCTTTCATCAACAAGCGGTGGCGTGCGCCGGCAAAGAAGAAACACGCAAGCAAGAACGCCGCCGAGAGGCAGCCGATGGTCAGCGCCAACGGCGTGCCGAACAGCAGCATGAACACCGTCAAAGGCCCGAGCAGCGGCAGCAGCCACAGGTAGATGGCCCAGCGATACGCCGCCACCAGGTGCGCGCCAGCGGCCCCCACGCCCAGCAACAAGAGCACCAGCGCAATGGCCGACTGCTCGCGCAGGTTGGTCAGCAGGAAGTAGGGCGCCAGGCCCCAGCTCGCCGAACCCAGGAGCACCACGCCCAGGTACTTCTGCAACCAGGGGTCAGGGTGGGCCAGCGCGGTGCGCCCCGCACGCTTGAAGCCCCAGAGCAAGAGCGCGTGCAAGGCTTGTGCGCCATGCACCAGCAGCACCCAGATCCACACGCCGGGACCGGGCGGGCTGAAGATGACGAACGAGAGCCAGCACACCAGCGCCAGCCCGAACGACACGCCGACCACCCTGTCGCCGTGGCGGAACAGCCGCATCAGCTGCGAGGCACGGGTTCTCTCGCGCCTGCGGTCAGGCCCTTCTTCGGTGGAGGCGTCGGTGGAACCGGCGGCGGTGGAAGGCGAAAGTTGAAAGCTCACCTTCGGTCGACGCTTACCTGAACAGGCTGATCAGGTGCGAGCGCGACTTGACGTCGAGCGCCAGCAGGATCGTCGACACGTAATTCTTGATGGTGCCCAGCGACAGCCCGGTGGCGGTGCTGATCTCCTGGTTGGAGCAGCCCGAGAGCACCAGCTCCAGGATTTCGAGGTGGCGTGGCCCCAGCTCGGCCACACGGTCGTAGCGCGACGAGCTGGGAAAGCGCGGGAAGCCGCCGTTGCCATTGCCTTGCACGCCGGCCAGCAGGCCCATCACCGTGTCGCACATGGCGCGCGGTGCCTGGCCCTTGGTCACATAACCCACCGCGCCAAGAGCACGCACCTGGCCGATCACAAACTCGTCTTGCGTGCCGCTGATGACCGCCACACGCGCTTTCGGGAACGCTTCGAGAAACTGCTTCAGCCCTTGCAGGCCCTTGCAGTCGGGCATGTTGAGGTCGAGCAGCACGAGCGCGATGTCGGGCTCGCTGCGGTAGAGCGTGATCGCGTCGTGCAGGGTGCTGGCTTCGAGCAGCTGCAGGTTGGCGTTTTCGACAGCGCCCAGGCTGGTCACGATGCCCACGCGCACCAACGCATGGTCGTCAACGATCAGGAGTTTGGACATCATGCGTGCGGGTTGGTCGGCGAGCTGGTTTCGCTGTGCCACAGGGGCACCGAGGGAAGCTGTCGCATAGGGCAACATCTGGCTCATGGGAATGCCTCGTGACGATGTGTGCTTGCATCAGGCAGTGCAAACAAGCTGCGTGCGGGCCAGGCAAGTGGCTATTGTTGATTCAAACTGGCGCTCTCTCCCATCCCTAGGAGCGTGGATGCGGGTACACCCTGAGGTTTGGGGTGGCAATCGTCGCAGCGCCCCAACGCATGACCACAGCGTTATGAACAAGATGTCGAATTGATGACAAGCCAAACAGAGAAAACGAACGGGAGCGGGGCATGAGTTGGATCAGCGTGGTGGCGGGCCTTGTTTGCGCCGGCGTGGCAGCAGCCATCGTGGTGCTCGCGTTACGCGGCCGCACGCGCGAGACATCGCACTACGCCGGGCTGTGGCTGGTGCTGGCGGGCCTGCTGTTCGCGGCCGTGCAGCAGTTCATAACGCCCACGCTTCAGGCCCGTTATGACGCCAGCAGGGTTGACGATTCGCTGTCGGGCCATGCGGCTTTTGCGGCGATCAAGAAGCATGACCCGCAGACCTACGGCCGCATCATGGCCGAGCTGCGCCAAGGGCTGCTGGCCGGGCAAAGCCAGGGTGTGTTGATCGAACGGGTGCGGGCGCAAGTCACCGGCCTGGTGCAACAGCGCCTGCCGCGCGCCTCGGACGAAGCCGCCACAGAGTACGTGCGTGTCATGGTGCAAGAGATGCAGGAGCTTCGACGCCACGGTGGCGAGCTGTGCCACCGGTTTCTCTTTCCCCAACCCGGTGACAGCCTGAACCTCACGCGCTACGTGTCGGCCAACCTGCGTGACGCCGACGCCGCAGCGCTGAGCCAAGTGGTGCGCAGCTCGACCTTGTCGCCCCAAGCGGTGCCGCAGAAGGCCGAGGTGCTGCCTCGCATGCAACCGGTGATGTTGGCCCTGAGCGCACGGCATGGCCCAGACCTGGCCTTGCTCGAACGCCCTCTGGCGCCGGGCATCGACCGCGACAAGCTCTGCGCGATCAACATCGACCTCTACAGCGTGATCCTGCAGATGCCCCCGAGCGACGGCGGCAAACTGATTCGCTACCTGATGAGCCAGAGCTGAATCGAAACCTGGCTGCGCAAGCCGGCCTTCCGTTCACGAGACCGCCTCTCGGTAGAAACGTGGATCGTTAAAAAGCGCACGGCAGTGCAAATATGCACGGGCAACGGCACACACTTCGGTGTGGACCGCGACGCCAACGGCACGCTCGACCGCCACTGATCTGCAGATCGACAGTCAGCGCTCCGAAGGGGCGTACGGCACGAAGTGATTCGTGGCGGCGCCCCTTCTCCCTTTGGCGAGCGCAAGTTCAGCACGCGCCACCGTCCTCAGGTGCACCTCGTCGGGCCCGTCGAGAATGCGCATCGCGCGGCCCCAGGTGTAGAGGTAGGCCAGCGGTGTGTCAGGTGACAGGCCCATGGCGCCAAACACCTGCATCGCCCGGTCGAGCACCCGCGTTTGCAGGCGCGCTGCCACCAGCTTGATGGCCGCCACCTCGACCCGCGCGGCGGCGTTGCCTTGCGTGTCCATGCGCCAGGCGGCGTGCAGCACCAGCAGCCGGGCCTGGTCGATCTCGACGCGGCTTTCGGCGATCCAGTCCTGGATGTTGGCGAAGTCGGCCAGGTGGCGGCCGAAGGCGCTGCGCTCCAGCGCACGCTCGCACATCAGCTCCAGCGCCAGCTCGCACTGGCCGATGCTGCGCATGCAGTGGTGCACCCGGCCTGGGCCGAGGCGCGCCTGCGCCATCGCAAAGCCGGCGCCGGCCTCGCCCAGCAGGCTCGTGGCGGGCACGCGCACGTTGCGCAACAGCAGCTCCACGTGGCCCTCGATGCTGTGGTGCTGCAGGATGGGCACGTTGCGCACGATCGACAGGCCCGGTGTGTCGAGCGGCACCAGCACCAGCGAGTGGCGTCTGTGCTTGTCGGCATCGGGCAAGCCGTCTGACACGCCCATCAGCATCACCAGCTCGCACGCCGGGTGAAGGGCGCCGGTGACGAACCACTTGCGGCCGTTGATCACGAGATCGTCGCCGTCGCGCACGATGCGGGTCTGCAAGTTGGTCGGGTCGGACGACGCCACGTCGGGCTCCGACATCGCATAACAGGAGCGCATCGTGCCGTTCATCAGCGGCTTCAACCAGCGCTCGCGCTGGGCCGGCGTGGCAAACAGGTGCAGCAGCTCCATGTTGCCGGTGTCGGGCGCGCCGCAGTTGAACACCTCGGCCGCCCAGGGCACACGGCCCATGATCTCGGCCAGCGGCGCGTAGTCGAGGTTGCTCAGGCGGGTGCCGGGTTCGTCAGGCTTCAGGCCGGGCAGGAAAAGATTCCACAGGCCTTCGGCCCGTGTGCAGGCCTTGATGGGCTCGACCACGTCGCTGGGGTAGACACCGGCGTCGGCCCAGCGGTGCCAGTCGCGGTTGGAGGGCAGCACCAGCCGCTCCATGATGTCGCGCACGCGACGCTGCAAGTCGAGGTTCTCGGGAGTGGGTTGGAAATCCATGACCGACCATCTTGCCCTCGGGGTGACGCCGCGAAATTGATTTGCGTCATGCCCGGGCCACGGCCGGCTGCCTAGAGTCGGCCCGATGAGCATGCAACAGGCCGGTCTGGCCATGCCTACGCCACTTGCGTCCCCCGTGCCGCCGCTCACGCCGCGCCAGGCCGCCGCACTGGACGACGCCACCGCGCTGGCCGAGTGCACCCGCTGGCGGCAGGGTGCACTCGGCGAGCGTGAGGCCGAGTCGGTGTTTGCGCTGCAAGGCATGTATTGCGCGGCCTGTGCCGGCATCATCGAGTCGGCCTTGATGACGGTGCCCGGTGTGGCGCGTGCCGACGTCAACGCCGCCAGCCAGCGTGTGCGGGTGCAGTGGAACCCGCAGCACACACGCGCTTCGCAGCTGGTGAGCGCGGTGCAGGCGGCCGGCTACCGCGCGCTGCCGGCGCAACATGAGGCCGCCCGCGTGGCGCGCCAGCGCGAGTCTCGCCAGGCCTTGTGGCGGCTTTTTGTCGCCGGGTTTTGCATGATGCAGGTGATGATGCTCACCTCGACCGGCTACCTCGCCGAGCCGGGCGACATCGCGCCCGACCTGGCGGCCTTGCTGGCCTGGGCCGCGTGGGTGCTCACGCTGCCGGTGCTGTTGTTTTCGGCCGGGCCTTTTTTCAGCAGCGCCTGGCGCTCCTTGCGCCAGCGCCGGATCGGCATGGACGTGCCGGTGGCGCTGGGCATTGCCATCACCTTCATCGCGGGCACCGGCGCCACCTTCCAGCCGGGTGGGCCTTTCGGCAACGACGCCTACCTCGACTCGCTGGCCATGTTCGTCGCCTTCTTGCTGGCCGGGCGCTGGCTGGAGCTGCGGGCGAGGGCGCGCAGCACCGAAGCGCTCGACGCTCTGTTGCAGCGCCTGCCCGACAGCGTGGAGCGGCTCGACTCCGAGGGCATGGCCCACACCGTGCCCATAGCGCGCCTCATGGTGGGCGACCGTGTGCGTGTCGCCGCGGGCCAGGCCTTCCCCGGCGACGGCCAGGTGCTCGATGGCAGCACCCAGGTCGACGAAGCCATGCTGAGCGGCGAGTCGCGCCCGGTCGAACGGGGTGTGGGTGATGCGGTGGTGGGCGGCAGCATCAACCTGGCCGCGCCGGTGGTGGTGCAGCTGCTTCGCATCGGCGAGGGCACGCGCTACCAGCAGATCGTCGAGCTGCTGCAACACGCACTCACCCAGCGCCCCGGTGTGATGCGCGCGGTCGACCGCCTGGCCGGGCCGTTTCTGCTGGGCGTGTTGTTGCTGGCCGCGCTGGCCGCGGCGGTGTGGAGCGTGATCGACCCGAGCCGCGCCGTCTGGGTGGCGGTGTCGGTGCTGATCGTCACCTGCCCGTGCGCGCTCTCGCTGGCCACGCCGGCCGCCTTGTTGAGCGCAGCGGGCGGCCTGGCGCGGCGCGGTGTGCTGGTGCGGCGCCTCGACGCGATCGAAGCGCTGGCCCACGTCGACACTGCATGTTTCGACAAGACCGGCACGCTCACCGAAGACCGCCTGGTGCTCGCTGCCACCGTGCACGGACCCGCCGCCGACCACCACTTTCTGCTACAGCGCGCTGCATCGCTGGCGGCGCTGTCGCACCACCCTTTGTCGGCGGCGCTGGTGCAGTCGCTCCCCCCACATCAGCATCGCTGGCGCGAGGTGAACGAGGTCGCAGGGCAGGGCATCACCGCCATCGACGAACACGGCCGCACCTGGCGCCTCGGCGCGCCCGCCTGGGTCGGCGTACACGGGGTGGCACTCGCCGCACGGCCGCGTGTGGCCTGCGCACCGTGGCCTTCAGCGCCCGAGGAGCAGGTGTGTTTCGAGTTCGACGAAGCCTTGCGGGCCGACGCCCAACACACCGTGCAGTGCCTGGCCGCACAAGGTCTCGCCGTGCAGTTGCTTTCGGGCGACGCGCCGGCCAGCGTGCAGGCCATCGCCCTCCGGCTGGGGGTGACCCACGCGCACGGTGGCGCCACGCCGGAAGACAAGCTGGCCGCCATCGCCAAGTTGCAAGCCGATGGCCACCGTGTGCTGATGGTGGGCGACGGCCTGAACGACGGCCCGGTGCTGGCCCGTGCCGACGTGTCGTTCGCGCTCGCCCACGGCAGCGCACTCGCGCAACAGCGCTCCGATTTCATCGTGCTCGGCAGCCGCCTGGGCGAAGTGCCCGCCGCACACCAGTTGGCCCGGCGCACCCTGCGCGTGATGCGCCAGAACCTGGCCTGGGCGCTTGTCTACAACGCCGCCTGCGTGCCGCTCGCACTGGCCGGCCTGCTGCCGCCCTGGGCCGCGGGCGCCGGCATGGCGCTCAGCTCGCTGGGGGTGGTGCTCAACGCACTGCGCCTCTCGCGCTGAACACACGAAAGCTGAAGCCATGGAAAGCCTCTACCTCTTGCTGCCCCTGTCGGTGCTGCTGGTGCTGGCGCTGATCGGCCTGTTTGCCTGGGCCGTCGACCGCGGGCAATTCGATGACCTCGACCGCGAAGGCTGGCGTGTGCTCGAGGGTGGCGCAGAGGCATCGCCCACCGCTGAAGCAGCCAGCGGTGGTGAAGCGCTTGATCCCCGTCAAGGGGAACCACGGGGCGCCTCCAGACAATGACCCTGACGGCAGCAGACCCAAGGAACCACCCATGAACAAACAAGTCTCGGCGCTCGCGGCGCCGGTTTACAGCGACCGCGTGGTGCGTGCCTTTGCGCTCGCGTCGGTGTTGTGGGGCATCGTGGGCATGCTGGTCGGCGTGATCATTGCCGCGCAGCTCACCTGGCCCGAGCTCAACTTCGGCATCTCGTTGCTGTGCTACGGCCGCTTTCGCCCGCTGCTTACCAACGCGGTGATCTTTGCCTTTGGTGGCTGCGCACTTTTTGCCAGCAGCTACTACGTGGTGCAACGCACCTGCCAAGTGAAGCTCTTCGGCGAGAAGCTGGCGATGTTCACCTTCTGGGGTTGGCAACTGGTGATCGTGGCCGCGGCCATCTCGCTGCCCATGGGCTACACGCAAGGCAAGGAATACGCTGAACTCGAATGGCCGATCGACATCCTGATCACCGTGGTGTGGGTGGCCTACGCCATCGTGTTCTTCGGCACCATCGGCGTGCGCAAGGTGCGCCACATCTACGTCGCCAACTGGTTCTTCGGCGCCTACATCCTCGCGATTGCGCTGCTGCACATCGTCAACGCCGCCGCCATTCCGGCCGGTGCGATGAAGAGCTACTCGGCCTACGCCGGCGTGCAAGACGCCATGGTGCAGTGGTGGTACGGCCACAACGCGGTGGGCTTTCTGCTCACGGCGGGCTTCCTCGGGATGATGTATTACTTCATCCCCAAGCAGGCCGAGCGGCCGGTGTATTCATACCGCCTGTCGATCGTGCACTTCTGGGCGCTGATCTTCAC
>NZ_JANOCG010000422.1:0-2304 GCF_031412075.1 Rhizobacter sp. | reverse complement strand
GCCCACGCCCTTGTCGTCGACCTTGGTGTAGAAGGCGTAGACCTTGGTGCGCTTGCTCAGGTTCTGGTTGACGCCGAAGGTGAACTGGTCGGCCTCGTTGTTGCCGGCGCGGCGGCTGTAGTCACCGGCGTGACCGTAGTTCGCGTGGAGCTCGGTCTTGCCCATCGTGTACATGCCGGCGACGCGCCAGTTGGTGCGGTCACCGAAACCGATGCCGTAGCCGTCAGTGTCGCGCTGGATCGTGCCGGCGACCGTGAAGGCACCCAGCTCGTAGAGTGCGCGAACCGCGAACTGCTTGGCGTTCTTGTTGTTGGGTGCGCTCTTCTCGTAGCCGGCACCCAGGTGCAGCGGGCCCGCATCGTAGTTCAGCGCGAAGTCGTAAGTGCGCTCGCCGCCGTTGCCGGCCGTGACCGCGCCTTCAAGGGTCGCGCCGCCGAGCGACGGGGTGCGGTACGCCACCTTGTCGGTGTTGCGGCCGATGTAGGCGTAGAAGGCGTCCGACGAGGTGCCCGTCTCGTGGTTGTGCATGCCGATGTAGTCGGACGTGGCGTAGTAGGCCTCGCTGGTGAAGTTGCCCAGACGGACCATGCCGAAGCCGCCCGACAGGTTCACTTCGCTCTGGCGCGCCCAGAAGGCGCCTTGCGACTGCGTACCGTTGTTGATGTTGAAGCCGTGCTCGATCTGGAAGCCGGCCTTCATGCCACCACCCAGGTCTTCGCTGCCCCGCAGGCCGAAGCGCGAGGCGTTGTTCACCATGCGGGTGTCGTTGGTGTTGCCGATCTTCTGGCGCTCGATCGTGACGTTCAGGCGGCCGTAGAGGTTGACGGTGCTTTGGGCTTGGGCGCTGGCGCCGACGCTGGCCAGAACGGCCGCGAGAATCAGGGAGCGTTGCATGGAGGGCATCCTTGGGTGGTTCCGGAAAAACGCAATTCTAGGCAGTGCGCTGGCGTTAACCCTGATTTGACGTGCCTGAAATGCTGCCGTGCAGCATCCGCGCAACACTCTGACACGGCCCAGCCCCGCCAATGACAATGCCCCCGCCATGGACCACACCTTTCTGTCCGCCCTGGTGCTGCTGCTGCTGGTGCTCGACCCTTTGGGCAGCCTGCCGGTGTTCATCTCCGTGATGCGGCAGGTGGCCCCGGAGCGGCGCACGATCGTCGCGGCGCGCGAATCGGCGCTGGCCTTCGTCGCCTTGCTGACCTTCATGCTGAGTGGCCAGGCGTTCCTGACCCTGATGCGCTTGTCCGAGCGCTCGCTGGAGGTGGCCGGCGGCGTGATCCTGCTGATCATCGCGGTGCGCATGATCTTCGCGTCGGGCAGCGAGATGTACGCCGCCGACGGCAAGGGCCGCGAACCGTTCCTGTTTCCGCTGGCCGTGCCGCTGCTGGCGGGCCCGTCGGCCATGGCCACCGTGCTGCTGCTGGCCTCGCGCCAGCCCGAACGCCTGCTCGACTGGGTGGCCGCACTGACGGCGGCGATGGGGGTCAGCTTCGCGGTGCTGCTCGGCGCCGACCGCATCCGGCGCTGGATCGGATCGTCGATGGTCAGCGCGTTGGAAAAGCTGATGGGGCTGGTGCTCACCGCGATCGCGGTCGAAATGATCCTGGCCGGGTTGAAGCGCTACTTCTTCGAGGCCTGATCGAACTTGCCGTAGCGGGCCAGGAATGCGCCGTCGATGCGGTCCTTCCAGCGGCCGGCCCAGCGCCCTTCGGCAGAGAAATCGCCCCAGCTGGCGATGGCGCGGCCGTCGCCGGTGGACAGCAGGTACAGCGAGCGGCGCTGCGGCGTGTGGTGGGCCAGTCGCGCGCCGCGCAACCAGCCCAGCAGGTTGCGCGCCAGCACCGGGCCGGCCCGCACCGCGTGCACGCCGCTGCGCGGATGCGGGTGGTCGGCCCGCGCGCTGACGTCGCCGGTGGCGAAGACGCTCGGGTGGCTGGTGCTCTGCAGTGTCGGGCCGGTGCTGACGAAACCGTCGGCATCGAGCGCCAGGCCGCTCGCCCGCAGCCACGCCGGGGCATCGCTGCCGACCGCGATGATCGGCACGTCACAAGCCACCCGCAGGTTGCCCAGGCAGACATGCCACGGTTCGATCGCCGTGCAGCGCCCGGGCAGCAACTGGATGTCGTGCCGCTGGAGCGCGAACTCGGCGCGGTGCCGAGCACCGGCCGCCTGGCCGGGCAGCAAGCCACCGTCGGCGACCAGCGTGACCGTTGCGGGCCGTTCGAGAGCCTGGCGCACGGCCAGTGCGATCTCGGTGCCAGCGGCGCCACCCCCGACGACGACCACGTCCAGGGCGCGCTC
>NZ_JANOCG010000421.1:0-2451 GCF_031412075.1 Rhizobacter sp. | reverse complement strand
CAAGCACCAGGCGCCGAATGGCCGACTTGCGCAGTTGGGCATTGAGCCGCAAAAAGCGGAACGGCTTGGCCACGAACAGGCAAAACGGCGTGGGGTGCAACAGCCAGTTCATCTTGCGCAGCATCTGCACCACCGGCTGGTCGTCGCCGCCATGGCCCCAGCTGTAGAGCAGCGGGCGCTTCTTGAGCATGTCGCGGATCATGCGCAGGCCCAGCGTGCCATGGCGCACGTCGATCGCCCCCTCGGAGAACGGGCCCTGCCAGTCGGTCACGACCTTCACTTCGCCGTTGATCAGCCAGTCTTGCGGCTTGAGGGCAAAGGCACCGCGCACGGCCACGTCGTCTTCGACCGCGAGGTAGTACTCGCGCCAGACGTTCTGGCCTTCACGCTTGGGAATCCAGTCCGGCTCGGGATCGACGTAGAAATTCCAGGGCGAACCGCCTGCGCTCATGCGCTGGTTGAACTCTTTCACGGCAGCGCTGCGCTCAGCGCTGTGCGGAATGATTTGAATGGCCATGGGCAGTCGGGGAGGCAGCCGTGCTGGTGGGCAGGCCGCTGTGGAACAAGGCGGAATTGCGGAGCAGGTCGCGGAAGAAGTACGGAGGGTAGTCGGCCTGCTTGCGCTGGATCAGGTTGCGCAGCTTCCAGGTGCTGAAGGCGAGAGCCCACACCACGTCGGTGGCGGCCGCGTAGAGGCGGCCGTGGTTTTTCACCCAATAACGGCGGCGCGAATCAAACCAGTACTGCGGTCGGCGTTTCAGCCCCGCATGGTGGCCGCTGACGCCGGTGCTCTGGCCCACAAAATGTTTGACGCAGCTTTGCGGCACGTACCAGGTCTCCCAGCCCGCATGCAGGGCGGCCAGGCTGAAGTCGGTTTCTTCGAAGTAGAGGAAGTAGCCTTCGTCCATCAGCCCGGCCGCCGCGAACACCTCGCGCCGTACCAGCATGCTGGCGCCGGGCAGCCAGTCGACCCGCTCGGGCTGGTCGCCCATGCGGCGCAGGCCGACACGGTTCTTCAGCAACTTGCCGACGAAGCTCAAGCGCAGGCCATTGGCCAGCTCGCTCCAGATCGACGGGAAGCGGAATGCGTAGGGCCACGGCTGATCGTTGCCCAGCAGGTAACTGCTGCCGGCGATGCCCACACGCGGGTGGGTTTGCATGAAGTCGACCAGGGCGCGCAAGGCGCCGGGTTGAACCTGCGTGTCCGGGTTCAGCAGCCAGAAGTAGGTGGGTGGGTCGCTCGCGGCCAGCGCGAGGCGCACCACCTGGTTGTTGCCGTAGGAGAAGCCGCCGTTCACCGGCGCACGGTGCAGCGTCGCCCAGCCCGACCAGCCTTCGGCGGCGATGGCCGCTGCGATCACGTCGGCCGAGCCATCACCCGAACAGTTGTCGACCACCGTGACCCGGGTGCCGGGCAAGGCCTGGATCTCGGGCAAGAGCGAACGCAGGCAATCGACCGCCAAACCGCCGGTGCGGTAGTTGACGATGGCCACCTGCACCCGCATGGGCCCACCCGTCATGCCGGGCTCCGCGGGGCCATGCGCGGTGTGGCTTCGCCGTGGAAGAGCGCGCTGTGGCGAACGAAGTCGCGCAGGAAATTGGGCGTCGAGCGGTTGCGCCGGCGGCGCAGCGTGTCCAACACCCGGCCCACCGGGTAGCACAGGATCACGCCCAGGTCGGCCGCCGCTGCATAGAGCCGACCGTGGTGGGTGATGAAGTAGCGTCGCCGCGACTCGAACCAATAGCGCGGCATGCGCCGCTTGGGTTGATCGCGCACCGTCACGCCGCTGCTCTGCCCCACCAGGTGGACGATGCGGCTTTGGGGCACATGCCAGCAGCCCCAACCGGCGAGCCGGGCACGGCGGGTGTAGTCGGTCTCTTCGAAGTAGAGAAAGTAGGTTTCGTCCATCAGGCCGATGGCGTCGATCACCGACTTGCGGATCAGCATGAACGCGCCCGACACCCAATCGACCTCACGCGCTTGCTCGGGCACGCCCAGGCGCGTGAGGTGGCGCTTGAACACCCGGTCGAGCACGCCGATACCGAGGTAGCCCAACCACTCGTTGATGGCGTTGGGGAAGCGGAAGCAGCACATCTGCGGCGTCGCATCGAGGTCTTCGCTGCGGCCACCGGCAATGCCGATCCTGGGATTCGCGATGAGGAAGTCGAGCAGGATGCGCAAGGCACCCGGGCGCACCAGGGTGTCGGGGTTCAGCAGCAGGCAGAACTCGGCCGGCTGCGCCTCGGCCAGCATCTCGCGGATGGCGATGTTGTTGCCCGCCGCAAAACCGCCGTTGCCCGGCGCACGGATCAGCGTCGCCCAGGCGCCCCAGTGGTTGTCGGCTATCGACTGCGCCACACGGTCGGCCGAGCCATCGGGCGACGCGTTGTCGACCACGACGACGCGTGTGCCCGGCACCGAGGCCAGCTCCGGCTCGATGGAACGCAGGC
>NZ_JANOCG010000420.1:0-3605 GCF_031412075.1 Rhizobacter sp. | reverse complement strand
CGGTCGGATACCCTTCCAGCGAATCGCGCCGGCCTTGCCGTATTGACGCAGGCTGTGCTCTTCATTCGACACTTCGCCAATGGTGGCGCGGCAGTCGATGTGAATGCGGCGAACCTCACCCGAGCGCAGGCGAACCTGAGCGTAGGTGCCTTCGCGCGCCAGCAGCGTCGTCGACGTACCGGCCGAGCGGGCGATCTGCGCACCCTTGCCAGGCAGCATCTCGATGCAATGGATGATCGAACCCACCGGGATGTTGCGGATCGGCAGCGTGTTGCCGGCCTTGATCGGCGCTTCTGCGCCGCTCATGACCGTCGAACCCACTTCCAGGCCACGCGGGGCAATGATGTAGCGGCGCTCGCCATCGGCGTAACACACGAGCGCGATGTGCGCCGTGCGGTTCGGGTCGTACTCGATGCGCTCGACCTTTGCCGGGATGCCATCCTTGTTGCGCACGAAGTCGACCACGCGGTAGTGGTGCTTGTGACCACCGCCCTTGTGGCGAATCGTGATGTGCCCGTTGTTGTTGCGGCCCGAGTGCTGGAATTGCGGCTCGACCAGCGACGCTTCGGGCTTGCCCTTGTGCAGGTGTGCATGCACCACCTTCACCACGGCACGGCGGCCAGGCGAGGTCGGTTTGACTTTGATGACGGCCATTACGCGGCCTCCCCAGAGAAGTTGAGCTCTTGGCCCGCCTTCAGTGACACATACGCCTTCTTGACGTGGTCACGGCGGCCAATCGAACGACCGAATTTCTTGACCTTGCCCTTTTGGATCACGGTCTGAACCGATTCGACTTCGACCTTGAACAGCATCACGACGGCCGCCTTGATCTCGGGCTTGGTCGCATCGCGCAGCACCTTGAACATCACCTGGTTGTTCTTCTCGGCGACGGCGGTGGCCTTTTCGCTCACGATCGGAGCGACCAGCACTTGGGCCAGACGGTTGTCGGCGTGCTTGGGCTTGTTGACTTGGGTGGCGCTCATGCGAACATCTCCTGGAGTTGCTCGATCGCGGCCTTGGTCACCAGCACCTTCTTGTAGTGCACCAGCGAGAGCGGGTCAGCGTGACGCGGCTCAACGACCAGCACATTCGGCAAGTTGCGCGAAGCCAGGAACAGGTTGTCGTCGACTTCGGCCGAGATCACCAGCACCGAGCTCAGGCCCATGGCCTTGAACTTGGCAGCCAGCAGCTTGGTCTTGGGTGCGTCGATGGTGATCGAATCAACCACGGCCAGGCGGCCTTCACGAGCCAACTGCGAGAGGATGGCGGCCATACCGGCGCGGTACATCTTCTTGTTGACCTTCTGGGTGAAGTTTTCGTCCGGGCTGTTCGGGAAAATCCGACCGCCTCCACGCCACAGCGGCGAAGACGTCATACCGGCACGAGCGCGGCCGGTGCCCTTTTGGCGCCACGGCTTCTTGGTCGAGTGCTTGACCTCGGCACGATCGAGCTGCGCACGGGTGCCTTGGCGTGCGTTGGCCTGGAAGGCCACGACGATCTGGTGCACCAGCGCTTCGTTGTAATCACGTGCGAACACGGTGTCGGGCGCGTCAACCTTCGCGGTTGCCTGGCCTTGTTCGTTCAGGAGCTCGAGTTGCATTACTTGGCTCCTTTCACAGGCGCTGCGGCGGCTTCGCCACCACGCCTGACCTTCACCTTGACAGCAGGGCTCACGACCACATGGCCGTTCTTGGAGCCCGGCACCGCGCCACGCACCAGCAGCAGCTGGCGGGCTTCGTCGATGCGAACGATGTCGAGGTTCTGGGTGGTCTTGGTCACGTCACCACGCTGGCCGGACATCTTCTTGCCCGGAAACACGCGACCCGGATCCTGCGCCATCGAGATCGAGCCCGGCACGTTGTGCGAACGGCTGTTACCGTGCGACGCGCGCTGCGACTTGAAGTTGTGACGCTTGATCGTGCCGGTGAAGCCCTTGCCGATGGAGGTGCCTTGCACGTCCACCAGCTGACCCACGGCAAACGTGCTGACCGGCACCTGGGCGCCCGGCTTGAAGCCAGCAGCCACGTCGGCGGCAACACGGAATTCCTTGAGGATCTCACCGGCTTCAACGCCCGCTTTCGCGAGGTGGCCAGCTTCAGGCTTGGACACGCGCGAAGCTTTGCGCGAACCAAACGCCACTTGAATGGCGCTGTAGCCGTCGGATTCTGCGGTCTTGACCTGGGTCACGCGGTTGTTGGACACGTCCAGCACCGTCACAGGCACGGCATCGCCGTCGTCTGTGAAGATGCGCATCATGCCCACCTTGCGGCCCAGCAAACCGAGACGGTTGCTCAGACTCATAATTTTCTCCAGCCCCCGCACCCTTCGGTTTGGAAGCCTTTGTTTCGATACCCGACATCGATTGGCCGGGCTGACTGGTTGGAATACAAACGCGCCCTGAAGGGCGCACCTGTTTCCGGGAAAGCCTGCGATTGTAGGGCAGAAGCCGGGTTAACGGCAACTGCCTTACAGACAGGGGTCTTACTGCAGCTTGATCTCGACGTCGACACCAGCCGGCAGGTCGAGCTTCATCAGCGCGTCCACGGTCTTGTCGGTCGGATCAACGATGTCCATCAGGCGCTGGTGCGTGCGGATTTCGAACTGGTCGCGCGACGTCTTGTTGACGTGCGGCGAACGCAGGATGTCGAAACGCTGCATGCGTGTCGGCAGGGGCACCGGGCCCTTGACGATGGCGCCGGTGCGCTTGGCGGTGTCGACGATTTCCAGCGCGGACTGGTCGATCAGCTTGTAGTCAAACGCCTTCAGGCGAATGCGGATCTTTTGCTTTTGCATGACGAATTCCTAAAAAGAACGATGCGGCCTTGCGGTCGCGGGGTGCACAGGCCGGGCGTGGATCTTTTCAATCCAGCCCAGTCGTCACGCAGTCTTACTCCAAGATCTTTGCCACGACGCCGGCGCCGACGGTGCGGCCGCCTTCACGGATGGCGAAGCGCAGGCCTTCTTCCATGGCGATCGGGTTGATCAACTTGACGGTGATGCTGACGTTGTCGCCAGGCATGACCATCTCTTTGTCCTTGGGCAGCTCCACCGCACCCGTCACGTCGGTCGTGCGGAAGTAGAACTGCGGGCGGTAGTTGTTGAAGAACGGGGTGTGGCGCCCGCCCTCTTCCTTGCTCAACACGTAGATCTCAGCGGTGAAGTGGGTGTGCGGCTTGACGCTGCCCGGCTTGCACAGCACTTGGCCACGCTCGACGTCTTCGCGCTTGGTGCCGCGCAGCAAGATGCCCACGTTGTCGCCGGCTTGACCTTGGTCGAGCAGCTTGCGGAACATTTCCACGCCGGTGCAGGTGGTCTTCTGGGTGGCCTTGATGCCGACGATTTCGATTTCTTCGCCAACCTTGATGATGCCGCGCTCGATACGGCCGGTCACCACGGTGCCGCGCCCGGAGATCGAGAACACGTCTTCAACCGGCATCAGGAAGGCGCCGTCCACGGCACGCTCGGGGGTGGGGATGTAGGTGTCCAGGGCTTCTGCGAGCTTCAGGATCGCGCCTTCGCCGAGTTCGCCTTTGTCGCCTTCCATGGCGAGCTTGGCGCTGCCATGGATGATGGGGGTGGCGTCGCCGGGGAAGTCGTATTTGTCG
>NZ_JANOCG010000419.1:0-12497 GCF_031412075.1 Rhizobacter sp. | reverse complement strand
GAACGCAGCGGCCGCAGGCCGCGAAGTGAGTTCGGCGCGGCTGCAAAGACCGAGCAGCGCAGGGCAGTCGGCCCTAGGCCGACCGACGAGCAGGGTCGCCTTTTCTTTGGTGACTTTCTTTTGGCGAAGCAAAAGAAAGTTACTGCCCTGTCGGGGGCACATCCCGACGCACCCGCTGGAAGTACGAAGAACTCACCACGCGACAGCGGCACAAAGGCACAAGGCTTCGACCTCAGCCCGAACGGTAGGTGGTGTGCGAAGCGTCAGCCCGAACGGACTGTGATGAACGAACCTTCCTGGATCCCCGCCTTCGCGGGAATGACGGCGCGCTACTTGGGCACGGCCAGCCCGGCGAGGTAGGTGTCCAGCACCTGCTGCCCCACCTTCACCAGATCAAACGCCTCGGTGTCCAGCATCCAGTTCTGAATCAACCCATCAATCAACGCATGCAAGCCCAGCGCCGCCGTGCGCGCCGGAATGCGCTTGGGCAACAGCCCACGCTCCATCGCCAAGGTGATGCCACGTTGCGCATGCAACAAACACTCATCGCGCGTGGCCAGGTGGCGCTCGCGCACGGCCTGGGTTTCTTCGACGTACTCGACCTTGTGGGTGGCGATCTCGAACACACGGCGCACCTGCGGGTCGTTCACCGTCAGGCGCAGCGCGTGGGTGAAGTTGGCGCGCATGTAGGCCAGCGGGTCTTCCAACTCAGGGTCGTCGCTGCGCTGTGCGGTCTCTTCGAGCGGCAGCGTCACGCGCTTCATCATCGCGTTGAAGACGTCGGCCTTGTCTTGAAAGTGCCAGTAGATGGCGCCGCGCGTCAGGCCGGCGGCCTGGGCAATGTCGTTCAGCGTGCTGCGCGACACACCACGTTCATGGAACACCACCTCGGCGGTGTCGAGGATGAGGTTGCGGGTGGCTTGGGCTTCTTCTTTGGTACGACGAACCATGGGGGTGCGTGAAATCCGGTGTCAACATACATTCATGAGCGTATGTATACTAACCGATGACCTGGTGCCGGCCGTGCGTTGTTCAAGCCCTGGCATGAAGATGGATCCCCTCACTCGGCGCCCGCCGCGGGCGCACCTCCGAAGGAATGCGCATGTCTGCGTTGAAAAACGTCTTGGCTGGGTTTGCCGTTGTATCCACCGCAGCGCTGCTCGCGGCCTGTGGGCAACAAAGTGGCAAGCCCGCCGGCCCCGCAGGCGGTGGCATGCCACCGGCCACAGTGGGTGTGGTCACCGTGGCGCCCGGCACCGTGAGCCTGACCACCGAGCTGCCCGGCCGGCTGGAGGCCTCGCGTGTGGCGCAGGTGCGGGCCCGGGCGGCCGGCATCTTGCGTGAGCGCCTGTTCAAGGAAGGCAGCGACGTGCGCGCCGGTCAGCCCTTGTTTCGCATCGACGCCGCGCCGTATGAGGCGGCCGCCGCCAGCGCCCAGGCTTCGCTGGCGCGCGCCCAGGCCAACGCAACGCAGGCCACCGCGCAGGCCGAGCGCTACAAGCCGCTGATGGAAGCCAATGCCGTCAGCAAGCAGGAGTACATCAACGCGGTGGCGGCGCAGAAGTCGGCCGAAGCCGACGTGGCCGCCGGCCGCGCCGCGCTGCAAACAGCGCAAATCAACCTCAATTACGCCTCGGTCAGCTCGCCCATCGCGGGGCGCATCGGCCGTGCGCTGGTGACCGAAGGGGCACTGGTCGGCCAGGGTGAAGCGACGCCGTTGGCCGTGGTGCAGCAGATCAACCCGATGTATGTGAACTTCACCCAGTCGACCACCGAGGTGCTGCGGCTGCGCAAGGCCCTCGCCAGTGGCGCGCTGCAAAAAGCCGGCACCGACGCGGCCAAGGTGCACATCGTGCTCGAAGACGGCAGCGAACACCCACAAACCGGCAAGCTGCTGTTCAGTGACCTGACCGTCGACCCGACCTCGGGCCAGATCACACTGCGTGCCGAAGTGCCCAACCCGACCGGCCTGTTGCTGCCCGGCATGTACGTGCGGGTGCGCCTGGCGCAGGCCGAGCTGCCCTCGGGCATCTTGTTGCCTCAGCAGGCAGTGACACGCTCCGACAAGGGCGACTCGGTGCTGGTGGTCGGGGCCGACAACAAGCCCGCGCCGCGCCCGATCAAGATCGGCTCGGCCCAGGGCAACCAGTGGCTTGTGACCGAAGGCCTGCAACCGGGCGAGAAGGTCATCGTCGACGGCTTCCAGAAAATGATGGTGCCCGGCGCGCCGGTGAACCCGGTGCCGTGGGCGCCGATCAGCAGCGCCCCAGCACGAGCCGCCTCCGCTGCGGCATCTGCGGCGTCGAAGTGACCGGAGCACCCTCGCATGGCCCGCTTTTTCATTGACCGACCCATCTTCGCGTGGGTGATTGCTCTCTTCATCCTGGTGATGGGTGGCGTGGCGATCACGCAGCTGCCGATCGCCCAGTACCCACCGGTGGCACCGCCCGCCATCGTCGTCTCGGCCTCTTACCCGGGCGCTTCGGCACAAACGCTGGAAGACGCCGTCATCAGCGTCATCGAGCGCGAGATGAACGGCTCGCCCGGCCTGATGTACATGGAGTCGGTGAGCCAGGCCAACGGCACCGGCAGCATCACCATCAGCTTCGAGCCCGGCACCAACGCCGACCTCGCACAGGTCGACGTGCAAAACCGCCTGAGCCGCGCCACGCCGCGCCTGCCCGCCGCAGTGACGCAGCAGGGAGTGCGGGTGGACAAGGCGCGCTCCAACTTCCTGCTGTTCGCCATTCTTTCGTCCGACAACCCGGCCTTCGACCCGGTGGCACTCGGTGACTACGCCTCGCGCAATGTGTTGCCCGAGCTGCAACGCGTGCCAGGTGTCGGCCAGGCGCAGCTCTTCGGCACCGAGCGTGCAATGCGTGTGTGGATCGACCCGAACAAGCTGCAGAGCTTCAACCTGTCATCGGCCGAGGTGGTCGCGGCCATCCGCTCGCAAAACGCACAGGTGTCGTCGGGCACCATCGGTGACCTGCCCAACATCGCCGGCCAGGGCATCTCGGCCACCGTGGTGGTGAAGGGCCAGCTGAACAACGCCGAGGAGTTCGGCAAGGTCGTGCTGCGCGCCAACACCGACGGCTCGACCGTGCGCCTGCGCGACGTGGCGCGCCTGGAGCTGGGGGCACAAACCTACGCCACCTCGGCGCGGCTGAATGGCAACCCGTCCACCGGCATCGGTGTGCAGCTCGCACCGAGCGGCAACGCACTGCAGACGGCCGCGGCCATCCACAAGCGCATGGACGAGCTGCAAAAGCTGTTCCCCCCCGGCGTGAAGTACGCCATTCCCTACGACAGCTCGCGCTTCATCAAGATCTCGATCAGCCAGGTCGCGGAAACCCTGGTCGAAGCCGTGGTGCTGGTGTTCCTGGTGATGTTCCTGTTCTTGCAGAACTGGCGCTACACCATCATCCCGACCATCGTGGTGCCGATCGCGCTTTTGGGCACCTTCGCGGTGCTGCTCGCGCTCGGCTTCTCGATCAACGTGCTGACCATGTTCGGCATGGTGCTGGTGATCGGCATCGTGGTCGACGACGCCATCGTGGTGGTCGAAAACGTCGAACGCATCATGAGCGAAGAAGGGCTCTCGCCCCTGCTCGCCACGCGCAAGGCCAGGGGCCAGATCTCGGGCGCCATCGTCGGCGTGACGGTCGCGCTGATCTCGGTGTTCGTGCCGCTGGCGTTCTTCTCCGGCTCGGTGGGCAACATCTACCGCCAGTTCTCGGCGGTGATGGTGGCCTCGATCGCGTTCTCGGCCTTTCTGGCGCTGTCGCTCACGCCAGCGCTGTGCGCCACCTTGCTCAAACCCGTGGAAGCCGGCCACCACCACGAGAAGACCGGCTTCTTCGGCTGGTTCAACCGCGGTTTCACACGCACGGCCAAAGGCTACGAGGGCTGGGTCGCGCGCATCTTGAAGCGCGCCGGGCGCTTTCTCATCATCTACCTGGCCATCGGCGTGGCGGTGGCGGTGCTCTACATGCGCCTGCCCACCTCCTTCCTGCCGCAAGAAGACCAGGGCAACATGATCGTCAACGTGCAGCTGCCCCCGGGCGCCACGCAAGAGCGCACGCTGGCGGTGATGAAGCAGGTCGAGGGCTACATCCTCCAGCAACCCGAGGTGAAGAGCATGGTGGCGGTGTTGGGCTTCAGCTTCTCGGGCCAGGGCCAAAACGCAGCGCTCGCCTTCGTCACGCTCAAGGACTGGGATGAACGCAAAGGCAAGGAGCACCAGGCCGACGCCGTCGCCGGCCGGGCCTTCGGTGCGCTGATGGGCGTGCGCGATGCCTTCATCTTCCCGCTGAGCCCGCCACCCATTCCCGAGCTGGGCCAGTCGTCGGGCTTCACCTTCCGCCTGCAAGACCGCGGGGGCCAAGGGCACGATGCGTTGATCAAGGCGCGCAACCAGCTGCTGGGCATGGCCTCGCAGAGCAAGGTGATCACGCAGGTGCGCCCCGACGGGCTCGAAGACGCCCCGCAGGTGGAGCTGGCGATCGACCGCGACCGCGCCAGCGCGCTGGGCGTGAACTTCGACTCGATCAACACAGCCATCTCAACCGCGCTCGGCTCGGCCTACGTGAACGACTTCCCCAACGCCGGCCGCCTGCAACGGGTGGTGGTGCAGGCCGACGCACCTTCGCGCATGCAGCCCGAAGACCTGTTGAAACTCAATGCCACCAACAACCTGGGCAAGCCGGTGCCGCTGTCGGCCTTCGCCACCACCCAGTGGGTGACGGGTGCGATGCAGACGGTGCGCTACAACGGCTACCCTGCGATCCGCATCAACGGCTCGGCGGCGCCCGGCTACAGCACGGGTGCCGCCATGGCCGAGATGGAGTTGCTGGCCGCCAAGCTGCCAGCGGGTTTTGCCTTCGAATGGACCGGCCAGTCGCGCGAAGAAAAGCTCGCCGGCTCGCAGGCGCTCATCTTGTACGGCTTTGCGATCCTCGCGGTGTTCTTGTGCCTGGCCGCGTTGTACGAGAGCTGGTCGATCCCGCTGTCGGTGATGCTGGTGGTGCCGCTCGGCGTGCTGGGGGTGCTGCTGGCGGTCACATTGCGCGGCTTCACCAACGACGTGTACTTCCAGGTGGGGCTGATCACCATCATCGGTTTGTCGGCGAAAAACGCCATCCTGATCATCGAGTTTGCGAAAGAACTTCAGGCGCAGGGCAAGTCGGCGATGGAGGCGGCTCTCGAAGCGGCACACATCCGCTTCCGGCCGATCCTGATGACTTCGATGGCTTTCATCTTGGGCACGCTGCCGCTGATGCTGGCCTCTGGCGCGGGCTCGTCGAGCCAGCGTGTGCTCGGCACCGGTGTGATCGGCGGCATGATCAGCTCGGTGCTGCTGGCCGTCTTCTTCGTTCCGGTGTTTTTTGTGGTGGTGCGCCGCTTCTTCAAGGGCAGCGAGCGTCAACGAAAGATGTATGCGCATGAGACCGAAACCGACGCGCAAGGAGGCAGCCATCATGTCTAAGCGTTTGCTGTCCTTGGTCGCCGCACTGGCCCTCGCGGGTTGCACCAGCCTGGCCCCGAAGTACGAGCGGCCTGCGGCACCCGTGGCCCCTGGCTTCACCAACGAGGCCACCAGCTCCGGCACGCGTGCGGCGCACCACATCGAATGGCAAAGCTACTTTGCCGACGAGCGCCTGAAGCGCCTGATCGAGGTCGCGCTGAAGAACAACCGTGACCTGCGCGTGGCCGTGCTCAACATCGAGCAGGCCCGCGCCACCTACGGCGTGCGCCGCGCCGACCAGTGGCCCACGCTGGGCCTGGGCGCGGCGGCCACCCGCGGGCCGTCGCAAGTCACCGGCAACATCAGCACGCTTTACACCGTGGGCTTGCAAGTCACCGCCTACGAGATTGATTTGTTCGGCCGTGTGCGCAGCCTGAGTGACGCCGCGCTCGCCCAGTACCTCGGCACCGAAGAGGGCCGCAAGGCGGCGCAGATCAGCCTGATCTCGTCGGTGGCCACCACCTACCTCGCGCTGATTGCCGACGACGAGTTGCTGGGCCTCACGCGCGAGACGCTGAAGACTCGCGAGGAGTCGCTCAAGCTCGCCAAGCTGAAGTTCGACAACGGCGCCAGCTCCGAGCTCGACTTCCGGCTCAACGAGTCGCTGCTCGAAGCGGCCCGCGTCACACTGGCCCAACTCACACGCCAACGCGCGCTCGATGAAAACGCGCTCACGCTCTTGCTCGGCCAGGCCGTGCCCACCGACTTGCCGCCGCCCCTGGCGATGAGCGAGCAGCGCCTGGCCACCGACCTGCCCACCGGCCTGCCCTCCGAGGTGTTGACCCGCCGCCCCGACGTGCGCCAGGCCGAGCAGCAGCTGCTCGCCGCCAACGCCAACATCGGCGCGGCGCGGGCCAACTTCTTCCCGCGCATCAGCCTGACCGCGAGCGCCGGCACGGCCAGCAGCGAGCTGAGCGGCCTGTTCAAGAGCGGCAGCTCGGCCTGGACCTTTGCACCGCAAATCTTGCTGCCGATCTTCGACGCCGGGCGCAACCAGGCCAACCTCGACGTGGCCCAGGTCAACCGCGACATTGCTGTGGCGCAGTACGAAAAATCCATCCAGAGCGCCTTCCGCGAAGTGCAAGACGCCCTCGCTGGCCGCGCCACCTTGGGCGAGCAGGCACGTGCGCAACTGGCGCAGGCGAATGCCGAGCAGGTGCGCTTCAAACTCGCCGACCTGCGCTACAAAAATGGCGCCTCGAGTTACCTCGATGTGCTCGACGCGCAACGCTCGCTGTTCGCATCACAACAGGCCGTCGTGCAGGTGCAAGCCGCGCAGGTGCAGAACCTGGTCACGCTGTACAAGGTGCTGGGTGGCGGCTGGGTCGAGCCGCAAGCCACCCCCAAATAGAACGCCGAGCACCGCATGGATTCACTCTCGCAAATTGCCCTCGGCGCCGCCGTGAGCGTGGCCGTGATGGGCCGGCGCACCGCCGTGTGGAAGTCGGCAGCCTGGGGCGCCGTCGCGGGCACACTGCCCGACCTCGACGTGTTCATCGACCACGGCAACGCCATCCACAACATGGTGCTGCACCGCGCCGAGAGCCACGCGCCCTTCTGGTTGACGCTGTTCTCGCTTCCTTTCGCGGCAGCCATCGCACGGCTCCACGGCGAGTGGGCCCAATGGCAGCGCTGGTGGCTCGCCATCTGGCTGGCGCTGGTGACTCACCCGCTGCTCGACACCATGACGGTCTATGGCACGCAGCTCGCGTTGCCGTTTTCAAACCACCCGTTCGGCGTGGGCAGCGTGTTCATCATCGACCCGCTGTACACCGTGCCTTTGCTGGTGGGCACCGTGTGGGCGATGAGCACGCGCAACTTCAAGGCCAACACGGTCGGCCTGGTGCTGAGCGCGGCGTATCTCGCTTGGGGCGTGGTGGCGCAGCAGCAGGTCGAGCGTGTGGCGCAGGCATCGCTGGCCGAGCAAGGCATCACGGCCGAGCGCGTGCTGGTCACGCCCACGGCGTTCAACTCGGTGTTGTGGCGGGTCGTGGCCGTCTCGGGCGACAGCTACCACGAAGGTTTTTATTCCTTGCTCGATGCCACACCCCGGATGCAGTTCGACCGCTTCGCGCGCGGCACCGCACTTGCGGCCGAGCTGCAGGGCATCGACGGTGTGCAGCGCATCAGCGCTTTCAGCAAGGGCTTCTACAAGCTGCAGCAAGACGGCGCACGCGTGAGCATCACCGACCTGCGCATGGGCCAGGAGCCGTCCTACACCTTCAGCTTCGTCGTGGCCGAGCGGCGCAGCGCGGCGGTGCCGTTGGCCCAACCCGAACCGGTGGGCTCGCGGCCTGAGGTCGGGCGCTACCTCGCCTGGCTGTGGCGGCGCCTGCAAGGCGAGCCGCTGCCACCGCCGCGCTGAGCTCAGCGCGCCGCGCGCAGCCGGCGGTTGAGCAAGAACTCGGTGTGGTGCAGCTGGTTGACCGACATCACCCGGCCACTGGCCAGCAGCTCGAAGTCGGCGTTGACCACCTCGGTGGCGATGGCCGGGCCGTAGTAATAAACGATGTCCGACTTGAGCTGCCCGCTGCGGTCGGTCAGCACGCGGTGAATGCAGCGGTGGCCCAGGGCCGAGCCGGTGCCGTGCAACAGGTGCAGGCTCAGCTCGTTGCCGTCGGCCTGCTCGGCCTGGTGCTGGCGGGCGATGGTGGCGTCTTGGTAGTCGCTCATCGAGCGGTACCGCCCAACGAACCCGGCGCGGCCTGGCGCAACGCGGCGACGAGCGCACGCAAGCGCTCGCGCTGCGCGGGGCTCATGCGGCTTTGCCGCAAGGCGCTTGCAAACCACTGGGCACGTTGCGTCACCGGGTCTTGGGTTTGTGCCGCGCGGCCTTCGAGCGCGTCTTTCAAGGCGCGCAGCTTCAGGTCGCGACGCGCGGCCAGTGATTCGGCCGAGGCCGGCAGGTCGAGCGCGGCTTCGAGTTGCAGCAGCAAGTCGTCGCAGGCCGTCACCGACAGCGGGCCGGTCGCGGGTGCCTGTGACCAGCGCTGCGCCAACGGTTTTTCCCACGCCACAGGCAAGGCCTCGAGTGCGGCCCAGCGGTCGGCCAGGTCGGCCTCTTCGGGGGATGCCTCACGCGCTTCGCACAGGGCAATCTTGGCAACGAGGTGGTCGCACTGCGCCTGCCAACGTTTTTGTGCGCTGTCAGCCACCGCCTGTGCCAGCGCGGCGCGGGCTGCCGTGAAGCGTGTGTCGAGCGATTTGACGGCCGCGCGCGGCACCTCGACCGGCTGGCGCCAGGCACGATCGGCATCGCCCAACGCACGCTGCATTTCGGCCACCGGTGCGGTGTCAAGGTCGATGGCGGTGAGGCGCGCAATCAAGGCTTCGCGCTCGGCCAGGTTGGCCGCCAGCTCGGCGTCATGCGCGCTGAACGCGGCTTCGCGCTGCGCAAAGACCGCGTCGGTGGCGGCCTTGAAGCGGCCCCACAGCACGTTCTCCACCTTGCGCGCAAGCGGCAGGCTGCGGGCGTGCTGCTGCCATTCGGCCTGCAGCTCGCGCACGCGCGGCATGGCGTCGCGCGGGTGGCGCGCCAGCTCTTGCACCAGTGTTTCGGCACGGGCGATCAGGCGCTCGCGCTCGGCCTGCGCCGTGCGGCGCGCGGCTTCGATGGGGGCTTCGATGCGCGCCACGCTGTCGTCCAGGCGCTGCTGCAAGGCCTTGCGTTTGGCCGACGGCACGGTGTGCTCCAGCGGCCCCAGCTGGCGCCAGGCGAGCTGAAACTGACCGAGCGCGCGCAGCGGTTCTTTCCAATGGGCGGCCTGGGCTTCGGGGGTGGCCGGTGCATCGCCCAGGGGAACGGCATCGAGCGTGTCCAGCAGTGCGATGCGCGACTGCAGGTTCTCTTCGCGCGAGGCCTTCAGCGCCGCCTGCTGGGCGGCCACCGGCACATAGGCGGCTTGCAGCGCCGCGTCGAAGCGTTGCCCCAGAACCTGGTTGACGGGGGCGCCCGCAGCGTGGATCTCTTTCCAGCGTGATCGCATGCCCTGGATGCTCTCGGCATGTGCCTTGAGGCGCAGCTTGGGCACGTTGGCGATCTCGGTGTTGGAAGCCAGCAGGGTGAGCTTGGCCAGGGCTTCGGCTTCGTCCACCAGCGCTTCGAGCGCCAGTGCGCCGCCCCACTTCTGCCAGCCCTTGAGCCGCGCCAGTTCGGCGTGCAAGGCCTGATGGCGGGCACGCAGCTTGTCGCCGACGCTGACACCCTTGAGCGCATCGAGAGCGGCATCGACCTCTTGCAGCCGCTGCTGCATGTCACCCAACTGGCCTTCGGCGAGTGCGGCTTCGGCCAGGCTCAACACGCTGTCGAGCTGGGCACGTTGTTCGGGGCTGAGCACGATCTTGGCCGGCGGAGGCGGTACGACCTCGGCCACCGCTTCGGGTGCTGGCTCCGGTTCAGCGGCCGGCGGCTCGGCAGCCAGCGCGGCCAGGCGCGCTTCTTCGTCGGCCTCGGCCTCGCGCGCTTGTTCGGCCAGGCGCTGCTGTTGTTCTTGTTGCAGCCGCTGCTGGGCCTCGCCCTCTTCGCGCAGCACGGTGTTGAGCTGCTCGCGCAACGTGGCGAATTGAGTCAACTGCTCCGGCGTCAACAAGCTCGCCTCGAGCGCCTGCCAGCCACGGTCGATTTCCACCAGCCGGTTGGCGGGCAGCGGGGTTTCATGCAGCAGGTGGCTGGCATCGTCAATCACCGCTTGTGCGCCACTGCGCGCTTCGCGCTGCGCCACCGCCGCGACCAGACGCTTCTTCGCCACGCGGTGCACACGGCTGTCTTGGCTGCGCAGCTCACGCTCGGCCTGCTTGAGCGCCTCTTCGCCCGTGAGTGCCTCGACGGCGGCGAGCTTCACTTCCCACAGCGGCGCGGTCTGGGTGATGAGCAGCAAGGCCGCGTCATCGCCCTGCGCCGCCTGCACACGCGGCAGCCACTCGGCACGGGCGTCTTCGGCCTGCTTGGCCTTGGCCGCCTTGGCATCGGCGTGGGAGGGGGCGGCAGGGTTGGCGTGGGGCGCGTCGGCGCCTTCGCGTTTTTTGAAGAAGCGGCTCAGCATGGGTTGGTGCAAAAGTGAGAGGAACGTGACGGGAAGGTGACTGGAGAGAGGGGCGGCGCGACGCAGTGTAGGCCGCGAGAACCTGCCTGCTAAATTGTCCGCAGCAAACACTTCCATCCTGCGCCACACCATGCCCACCCCCAAGATCGGCTCGCCCGTGCGCGGCTCGAAGACCGGCCGCCCGATCATGGTGGTGCTCGACCTGCTGGGGCGCCGAGCGGCGCTGCGCATCGTGTGGGAGCTGCGCCGCGGCGATCAACTCACGTTTCGTGCCCTGCAAGACGCCTGCGACACCAACCCCAGCCTGCTGAACACGCGTCTGAAAGAGCTGCGCGGCGTGGGGCTCGTGGCGCATGAAGACGGCGGCTACCACCTCACCGAAGAAGGCCGACAACTGATGACCTCACTGATGCCTTTGTGCACCTGGGCCGAGGGCTGGGGCGGCAAATAACACGCCGTGGCAGTTCACGGGTAGGCATAGGACTACGCCGGCTGGCGACCTGGGCTGATCGGCACGCTCAGCAACGCGGCGTACAGTGCGATCGGCATCACCCAACAAGGAGTTTTGATGTCGTTTGCACTGTATTTGCTGGGTTTTGTGCTGCTGACCGGCGGCATTGCGTGGGGGTTGGTGCTGGCCGGCGTGCCCTACACCTACGTGGCCATCGCGTGCGTGATCCTGGTGGGTCTGGGCATCATCACCGGGGTATCACGAACACGCTCTAAAGACCCGTCGAGCTGAGTTGCCGCCCCGTTGACGCTCACAGCGGCGACACCGGCGCCAGCGGATCGAACTCGCCGTGGCGCTTGTCCTTCCAGGCGGCGATGGCTTCTTTCATCTCGGTGGTGTCGAAGATGGCGCTTTGCAGCAGCGTCATCTGCTGCAGCGCGGCGGCCGTGCCGTGGTCGCGGGCGTAGTTGATCGAGAGCTTGGTGCCGGCCATCGCGAGCGGCGACTTGGCGGCAATGTTTTGCGCAAGCTTCATCGCGTGGCCGAGCAATGTGGTGTGGTCGGGCAGCACGGCGTTGACCAGGCCCACCGCCAGCGCCCGCTCGGCGCCGACACGCTCTCCCGTGTAGGCCATTTCGCGCGCCACGCCTTGCGGCACGATCTTCGGCAGGCGCTGCAGCACCCCCAGGTCGGCGGCCATGCCGATGTGGATTTCTTGCACGGTGAAAAAAGCGTCGGCGCTGCACAGGCGGATGTCGCAGGCACTGGCCAGGTCGAGCCCGCCGCCGATGCAGCCGCCCTGCACGTCGCAGATCACGGGGAAGCGCACTTCGTCGAGCACGTCGAAGCAACCCATCAGGCGGCGCAACGATGCCTGGAAGCTCAGCCGCGTGCGCGCGCTGGTGGTGGTCATCATTGCGCTGGTGTCGCCAAACACATCGAGCGACATGCCGGCGCAGAAGTGTTTGCCGGTGGCGCTGATCACGAGCACGCGCGTTTCGCCGCTGTCGTTGAGGGCCTGCACGGCGTCGCGCAGTGCGGGGAAGAACGGCGGCGCCATGGTGTTCAGGCGCTCGGGGCGGTTGAGCTGCAGGTGGGCGATGGCGCCCTCGGTGGTGAGCTGGAAAAAGTCGTTGGTCATGCAGGCCTCCATGGGGATGTGCAGTCTGGCTACCCTGTGCGCAGTGTCAGTCACCGAGTGGACAGGGCACACCGGGCTTGCCCGCTAGGCGCTCCGGGAGGCGCTGCCTACACTGCGCCGCATGAACACCAACACCCTCACCACAGCCGATGGGCTGAAGCTGCATCTCCAAGACTGGCCCCTCACCGAGGCGAGAGGGACAGTGCTCATCGTGCACGGCCTGGGCGAGCACATCGGCCGCTACGAACACGTGGCGCAACACCTCAACAGCTGGGGCTGGAACGCCACCGGTTACGACCATCGAGGCCATGGCCGCAGCGAGGGCGCCAAGGGCCG
>NZ_JANOCG010000418.1:0-12409 GCF_031412075.1 Rhizobacter sp. | reverse complement strand
TCCACGCTTTTTTCGCGTGAGATGGCGTCTACCAGCATCAGCAGTTCACGATTCATTGCTTGCGATCTCCGTCAACATCGTTGGCCGTCGCTTCGTCACCCTGGGGCGCTTCAACCGGCTGGAAACGCCGACCTTTGAAGTCCACCACGGGCACCAAGCGGGCCTCCTTTACCTCTTCAAGCGAAAAATCCAGGGCCTCGTCGGCCTTGCCTTTGGTACCGCTCTTCAGCACCAGGCGCCAGCCCTCGGCCAAAGCCTCCAGCACGCCGCGGTAATGCTTGCGGCCCTGAAATGCCAGTTTCAAACTCAGATCAATCTCTTGCCCCGCAAAACGCTGGTAGTCGGCCGCCTTCTTCAGCGGGCGATCCAGGCCGGGCGACGACACTTCGAGCCGTTCGTAGGCACAGCCTTCAACTTCAAGCACGTGTTGCAGCTGCCGGGTGACCTTCTCGCAGTCTTCGACCACGATGTACTCACCCGTCGGGTCGTTGGCCACGCGGTCGATGTAGACGCGCAGCAGCCCTTTGGGGCTGCGTTCGCAGTCCACCAGGTCGTAACCGAGGCCGGTCACGGTACTTTCAACGACGATTTGCCAATTCATCCGCGGTCAATCAGATCCTGATCAGCTTGCTCAGGCCTGCTTGCTCCCCCGCCAAAAAGCCTGGGCTAGGGCACCACCGCAAAGTCGATCAAGCAAAAAAAAAGGGCTGGAAGAATCCGCCCATGCAGTTTTCTTGCGAAAAGCGCATTGTAGCCTCAGCCCGAAGTAGC
The DNA here is from genome assembly GCF_031412075.1 of Rhizobacter sp. GTDB lineage: Bacteria > Pseudomonadota > Gammaproteobacteria > Burkholderiales > Burkholderiaceae_C > Rhizobacter. Next base: position 11,638 of record NZ_JANOCG010000418.1, on the reverse strand, counting down.
GCAAGCCCTGGCGTCGTCAAGCAAGCAGAGAGACCGCGTACTGTGGGCTGCGTGCCAAAATCGCGGCTGACTTTCTAACAACAGTGCGGAGACAGCATGGGATTCCTGGCCGGCAAACGTTTTTTGATCACCGGCGTGTTGAACAACCGCTCCATCGCCTACGGCATTGCCCGGGCCTGCCACCGCGAGGGCGCCGAGTTGGCCTTCAGCTACGTGGGTGAGCGCTTTCGCGAACGCATCACCGAGTTTGCGGCCGATTTCGGCTCCAAGCTGGTCTTCGACTGCGACGTGAGCAGCGACGAGCAGATCGACGCCACCTTCAAGCAGCTGGGCGAGGCCTGGCCGCAATTCGACGGCTTTGTGCACTCCATCGGCTTTGCCCCGCGAGAGGCGATCGCCGGCGACTTTCTCGACGGCATGACGCGCGAGAACTACCGCATTGCGCACGACATCTCGGCCTACAGCTTCCCGGCGATGGCGAAGGCGGCGTTACCGCTGCTGCGCCCCGGCGCGGCGCTGCTGACGCTGACCTACCTGGGCGCGGTGCGTTTTGTCCCCAACTACAACACCATGGGTTTGGCCAAGGCGTCGCTGGAGGCCAGCGTGCGTTACCTGGCGCAAAGCCTGGGCGCGCGTGGGGTGCGGGTCAACGGCATCTCGGCTGGGCCGATCAAGACGCTGGCCGCCTCGGGCATCAAGGACTTTGGCAAGCTGCAGGCCGAGTTTGCTGCCGCCGCGCCGATTCGCCGCAATGTGACGATCGACGACGTGGGCAATGCAGCCGCCTTTTTGCTGTCGGATCTGGCCGCTGGCATCAGCGCCGAAATCACTTATGTGGACGGTGGTTTCAGCCAGGTGATGGGCGCGGGCTGAGTTCTTCCCCGCACCAAAGAAAAAGCGGCGCCGTAGCGCCGCTTTATTTCGTCTTCAGTTGTCAGTTCTGAACGAACACCGCGACCGTGCGGGCCGGCACGCTGAATGCGCCCGTGGCCTGGTCATGGGTCGCGGTTCTCACCACCGCATCCGAGCCTGCCGCCTGCACCGGGTGCAAGACGAAGCCGGCATTGGCCAAGGCCGCCGAGGTGAAGGTCTGCGCCACCTTGTTGGCATTGATCAGCACCAGCAGGTTGCGGTATCGGCCGTCGCCGCAACTCGTGTCGCCCACACCGACCTTCATCACGATCAAGCCGTCTTGCTGGGCGGCCTGGTCGGGGAAGCTCACACAGCGCATCACGTCGGCGCCGGTGCGCAGGCGCAGCATGGTGGTGTCGCGGCGCAGCGCCATGAAGTCGAGCACCGCATTACGTGTCGCCAAGATGTCGGCCGACGACGGTGCCACGTTGGCGTTGGTCAGCAGCGCGCTGATGTGCGGCCAGCCGGCTTCGTTTTTCTCCGCCGGGGGGAGGCCGAACTCGGTCAGGTAGTTGGTGCTGCCTGTCCAGTCGATGCGGTTGAACCAGTCGCCCGAGTTGTAGCTGTCGCGGTCGAAGGCCTTGGAGCGCAGCAGCTCGTCACCTGCATGGATGAACGGAACGCCCTGCCCCATCAGCACCGTGGCCAGGGCTACCACCTGGGCACGCGCGCGGTCGGCGGCCGAGGTGCCGCTCGGGTGTTTGAACTGGGCGATGTCGAACAGCGTTTCGCCATCGTGCACACCGGCGTAGTTGATGACCTCCTGGGGGTCGCTGGTGTAGCCGGCCTGCTGGCCGCCGTAGTCGTAGGCGCTGGCCGCCTGCCCGTTGAGCACGAAGTTGCGCAGGTTGCCGGCCATGCCGATGCGGATCAGGTTCTGCCGGTAATGCAGGTCGCTGCGCTGGCCGCTGGTGCAGGCCACCGAACCGTTGGCGGCGTTGACGTCGTAGCACAGGCCGCTCGCAAAACCCTGGTTGCGCAGGATGTTCTCGCCGCTGTCGAAGGGGCCACCGCCGCGCATGGCGTCGCGCAACCGGTCGTTGAATGAGCCGATGCCGGTGCCGGCGAGGTTGGCCTGGCGGGCCTGCTCGAAACGGCGGTCGTTTTCGACCTCACCGAAGTTCCAGGCTTCGCCGTAGTAGTAAAGCGCACGGCCGGCGGCGGCGTCCACCTCGGCCTGGGCCCTCACCATCGAGCTCTTGGGGATGTGGCCCATGATGTCGAAGCGGAAACCGTCCACGCCGTACTGCGTGGCCCAGGTCTTGAGCGTGTCGAGCATCAGCTTTTCCATCATCGCGAACTCGGGCGCGGTGTTGTCGCAGCAGGTCGAACGTTCGATCACACCCTCACCGTTCAACCGGTAGTAGTAGCCCGGCACGATGCGGTCGAGGAAGTTGCCGCTGGTGTGGTTGTAGACCACGTCCATCACCACGCGCAGACCGGCGCTGTGCAGCGAGGCCACCATCTCGCGGAACTCGATCACCCGCACACGGCCATCGGCCGCATCGGTGGCGTAGCTGCCCTCGGGGGCGCCGTAATGGCGCGGGTCGTAACCCCAGTTGAAGCAGTCGGTGCCGCCTGCCGCGGTGGCAGTGACTTGCTGGGCGGTGGAGGTGCTGCCGGACGGCGTGATCACAGGCGTGGTGCAGCCGGCTTCGTTGACGCTCGCAATGTCGAACACCGGCAGCAGATGCACATGGGTCAGCCCGGCCGCGCCGAGTGCGCGCAGATGAGTCATGCCCTGCGAGGCGGTCTCGCCGAAAGCGGTGTACTTGCCGCGTTTCGCCACCGGCACAGTGCTGTCGTTGACCGAGAAGTCACGCACGTGCAGCTCGTACAGCACGCTGTCTTCCGGCTCGGCCAGCGGCGGCACGGCGTGGCCGTCCCAGCCGGCCGGCTTCATTGCGGCGCTGGAGAGATCCGCCAGCAAGGCCGCCTGGCCATTGGCATTCAGGGTCACGGCATAAGGGTCGGTGACCTCGTTGGTGACCACGCCGCCATCGACGGGAGAGAACACCGTGACGCTGTAGGTGTAGTAGGCGGTGTTGCGCCAGGCCGCGTCGCCGGTGAGCGTCCACACGCCCGAGGCCGCGTCTTCGACCATGGGAAGGCTGGCGCCGCCCAGGATGTTGACCCGCACCGAGCGCGCCGTGGGTGCCCACAGGCGCAGCGTCGGCGTGCCGTCACCGGCGAAGCTCGCACCCAGTGGCTGGGTGGTGGCGCTCGCCGCGTAGACGTCATCGAGCACGCCCTGGGTCTGCACCTGCGTGGCCCCGGCCGGCTTGCCGTTGAGCCAGCGCACGACCACCAGTTGGCCCTTGAGCAACTGTCGCGCGTTGGCCGTGCCCGGCACGGTGAAGGCGGGCGCGGTGGCCAGGTGGCGGAAGCGCGCTTGCAGGTCGGCACTCAGACTGTCGGAGGTGAGCGGCAGGAAGCCGTCGGCACCGCTGACACCGCTGTTGGAGTCGACCGCGATACCGCCATGGGCCGCGTGGTACAGCCTGAACTCGCCCGCCTGCGTGGCGCCCGGCCAGACCAGCGTGCCGGTTGACAACCACATCGCACGCGACGCATTCAGGCTGATGCCGTTGGCCGCTGCCTCGGTGGCGTAGGTCGCGCAGTCGCCCGACTTGAGCCAGATCTGCTGGCCGCGGGTGGTGATGTCGCTGGCGATGGTCGCGCGGCGGTCGCAGTCCATGTCCTTGATGGTGTCGGTGCCGTTGGTGCCCTTGTTGAGCACGAAGTCGAAGGTCGTCTTGCTGGTGTCGAGCCGGATGTCGACGTACGAGCCGTAGCCATCGGTTCGTTCAAACACGAAGCGCGGGTTGCCCGGCCAGCCGGTCGAGGGCGTGGTCGGGCCGTTCCAGGAGTAAACCGCCCAGTTGGTGTAGATCGCATCGGGGCGTTGGTAGTGCACACGCAGCGTTCCGGCTTCCAGGCCGGCAGGCGGACTGGTCGTTCCGCCGCCGTCACCACCGCCGCCGCCGCATGCCGCCAGCCCCGCCGCCAGGGCGCAGCCGCCCATCCAGCGCGCAAGGCGCCAGGTCATCAGTCTCATGTGGGTCTCCTGCGCGCCGTCGAGGGCGCGCTTGATCAGGTCAAAGGGTTTGGAGAATTTCGCGGCGTTTTTGCTGAAACTCCGCCTCGCTGATCAACCCCTGCTCGAGCAGGCGTTTGAGTCCGCGCAGGCGTTGTTCCTGCTCTTGGTAGAAACCGTTGTCGCGCGCCGGTGCGGCCGGGGCCGCAGGCGCAGAAAGTGGGGCCACGGCGGTGGCAGCACCGAGCGGCAGCGCCTGCCAGTCGCTGCGGCGGGCCTGGCCGGTGGCGCTTTGCAGCGTCACCTCGCTCGCGCGAGTGCGTGTGCCATAGCTGAACTTGGGGCGTATGCGGGTACCGATCCAGGCGCCCATGAATTCGAGACGCGCGTCGTGCACGATCACATGCAACTGCTCCGCTTGCACGAACATCCGCGCCGTCAGCCCGGTGGCGGGCGCCAGCACGGTGTCACCCCGGCGCGTGGTGCTCAGCAGCAGCAGGTCTTCGCCCGGCTCGGCCGCGGCGAGGGCTTGCGACAGCGGCTCGATCAGGTCGCCGATCTCGTCGGTGATGAAAAGCGGCTGCGACTTGCCCTTGATGAGCACCCGCAACGAGGCCAGCAGCGAGCGCAGCTGCTCGGGCGGCAGCGCACGCGGGTGCTGGTTGGGCTCGCTGCCCGCTTCGCGCGGCGCACGCAGCACCTGGCTGAACTCGCCGATCTGCCACAGGCGCTTCGGCGCATCGGCCGCCACGGCGGGCGCCAGCAGACCGGTCAGACTGACCAAGACAAAGGCCGCTTGCAGCCAGGCTCCAGGGTGAATGCGCATGCTGCCTCCGTTCACAAATCATCAAGCGCGCGCGACGCGCCGATCAACGCCGGCGACACGTCGGCATTGACCACGAACACCGGGATGGTGGCGAGGTAGGCCCGAAAGCGCCCCTTGCTCTCGAAGCGCTCGCGAAAGCTCGACGCCAGGATGCGCGCGCCCAGCCGCGGCACGATGCCGCCACCGATGTAGACCCCACCTCGCGCGCCCAGCGACAACGCCAGGTTGCCGGCCATGGTGCCGAGAAAGCTGAAGAACAGCGCTTCGGCCTGCACACACTGTGGGTCGCTGCCGGCTTGTGCAGCCGCAGTGATCTCGGCCGCCGTGCGCGACTGCACGGGAACGCCTGCCACTTCGCACAGCGCTTCGCACAGGTTCGACAAACCCGGGCCCGACAGCACCCGCTCTGCCGAGGCGTGGCCAAAGCGGCGCCGCAGCCGCTGGATCACCGCGTCTTCGACCTCATTGGTGCCGGCCAGCGTGACGTGGCCGCCCTCCCCGTTCAGCGGCACGCTCGCATGCAGGCGATTCGCCGGCAGCAGGCCCGAAACACCCAGGCCGGTGCCGGGGCCAAGCAAGGCCATCGGTGCGTCGGGCGCGGGCTCGCCGCCGCCCACCTTCAACAGGTCAGACCACGACAACGCCGGCAGCGACAAGGCCAGTGCCGTGAAATCGTTGATCACCAGAAAGCGCTCCAGCCCGAGCGCCTGCTGCACCCCGGAGATCGAGAACGACCAGTCGTGGTTGGTCATCTGCACGTGGTCGCCCACGATGGGGTTGGCAATGCCGATGGCGCACCAGCTAGGCGTCGGCTTGGCGTGCGACCTCAGGTAGTGCTGCATGGCGTGCAGCAGCGACTCGTAGTCAGCGCAGGGGTAGGTGGCAATGTCGTTCAAGGGCGCTTGGCGGCTGTCTTGCCAAGCCAAACGGGCGTTGGTGCCGCCAATGTCGCCCAGCAGGCGAGGGAAATGATTGTTCGAGTTCAAGCCAAGTCATCCTGTAAGCAAACTACAAAGCAAAACTGTACGCCCATTAACAATGGGAGTCCACGCTTTTGCACCCCGGGAGAATACGAACAAGGGTTTTACCGAGTGAGCGGTTCGGGTAAACCCGCTTTTTTAGGCTGTAGTTCAGCTACTAAAGTCCCGTCAATTCGCAAAGCGAAGCAAATTTGTAGTCAAGCTACCTTGTTGATTGGCCAGTTATGGCAACAAGGTGCAGCCCGATTTCCCCCAACCGCCGAGTCACCGGGTTCAACGAAACCTGGAGTTCGGCATCCAGCAGCAAAGCAATGAGGAGTCCGTCAATGAGGAACAAATTCAAACTGCTCGCCGTGGCCGCGGCGACAGCAAGCACCCTGGGGGCGACCTCAGTGCAAGCCCAGGGCGTGGAATTCCACGGCTACCTGCGCACGCAGGTCGGCACCACCAGTGAAGGTGGGAACCTGCAGTGTTTTGGCGGTGACGGCGTCTGGCCGATCCGCGCCAAGTACCGTCTCGGCAACGAGTGCGACACCTATGGCGAAGCCATGGTGGTGGCGCCCTTCGGCAAGGCCGATGGGGCCTGGGCCAAGTACAGCTTGATGCTTGCTTTGCAGGAGAAGAACGCCGGCGATTACGAGGGCATCGTGAACACGGGCAACAAAACGGTCACGGGTGACTTCAACATCGCCAGCCGTCAGAACTTCGTGCAAGCCGGTGGTTTCTTTGGCGACAGTGGCGCTCTCTCAGACGCCAAGGTGTGGCTGGGCAAGCGCTACTACAACCGCCACGACATCCACATCAACGACTACTTCTACTGGAACAACAGCGGCCCCGGTGCCGGCCTGGAAGACATCAACGCGGGCCCGGTGAAACTGGCCTTCGCCTATCACCAGACCGGCGGCAACTCCAACGCCCGGGGCGATGTGGTCGGCAAGCGCTACAGCGGCCGCTTCTATGACATCAACGTCAACCCGAACGGCAAGCTCGAAGGCGAAGTCGTCTTCCTGAAGGGCAGCTCGGCCAACGACAACGCCGCCACCGGTAGCGGCACCATGTTGTTCCTGGAGCACACCCAGACTGGCTTGCTCGGCGGCTTCAACAAGCTTGGGGTGGTGTTCGGCAACAAGCTGGGCAGCGGCTTCGAATGGCTGCCCACCAACCAGGGTGGCGGCGACGCCAAGGGCAACTCGTTCCGCATTCATGACCAGTTCTACTTCGATCTGGCCGGGACCAACATCTCCGGGATGTTCACCGCCAGCTACGGCAGGGCCAACTTCGGTGGCGACGACAACACCTGGACCAGCGCAGGCATTCGCCCGCAGTACAACTTCAACGACAACTTCAGCATTGCCGTCGAAGCGGGTTACGACACCGGCAAGACCGACAGCGGCATCAAGCCCAAGATCGCCAAGCTGACCGTGGCTCCGCAGATTTCGCTGGCCAAGGGCTTCTGGGCCCGCCCGGTGTTCCGCGCCTTCGTCACCTATGCCAAGTGGAACGATGACGCACGTTCGCAAGCCGGTGCCGGCAGCACGAGCATCGGCCCGAACGGCGTGTTCGGCGACAAGCGCAACGGCATGACCTACGGCCTGCAAGTTGAATCCTGGTGGTGATCGGCTCAACATCGTGGCGTGCGGGGGGTGCGCCACTTTGTTGAACGCTCGCTGACAGAGCATGCGGGCAGGCGCACCGGAGCCCTCTCATCCGGTGCGCCTGCCTTCAGCGCCTTGGGCACCTTGTGTGCCCAAGGCATTGAACCCGATCCCCAGAAGTCGACTCACGTGAACACAACAACACCCGCAAGCCCCGCCACCGCCGACTGGTCACGCGGTGGCGTGATCTACCAGATCTACCCACGCAGCTTTGCCGACAGCAACGGCGACGGCGTGGGCGACCTGCCCGGCATCATCGACAAGCTGCCCTATGTGGCCAGCCTCGGTGTCGACGCGATCTGGATCTCGCCTGTCTTCAAGTCGCCGATGAAAGATTTCGGCTACGACATCGCCGACTACCGCGAGGTCGACCCGCTGTTCGGCACGCTGGCCGACTTTGACCGCCTCATCGCCCGCGCGCACGAGCTGGGCCTCAAGGTGGTGATCGACCAGGTGCTGTCGCACACCTCCGACCAGCACGCGTGGTTCAAGGAGAGCCGCAGCAGCCGCGACAACTCCCGCGCCGACTGGTACGTGTGGGCCGACGCCAAAGCCGACGGCACACCGCCCAACAACTGGCTCAGCGTGTTCGGTGGTTCGGCCTGGCAGTGGGACTCGCGCCGCTGCCAGTACTACATGCACAACTTCCTCACCAGCCAGCCCGACCTGAACTTCCACAACCTGCAGGTGCAGCAGCAGGTGCTGGACGACATCCGCTTCTGGCTCGATCGCGGCATCGACGGTTTTCGCTTCGATGCGTGCATCTTCCACTTCCACGACCGGCAGCTGCGCGACAACCCGCCGGCCACCACGCGCGACACCAGCTCGGTGTCGCAGACCAACCCCTACGGCTACCAGCGCCACCTGTACGACAAGACGCAGCCCGAAAACCTGCCCTACCTGGAGCGCATTCGCAGCCTGCTCGACGAGTACGGCGCCAAGAGCGTGGGCGAGATCGGCGACGACGACTCCATCAAGACCATGGCCGCTTACACGAGCGGTGGCAACAAGCTGCACATGGCCTACAGCTTCAACCTGCTCACGGCCCAGCACAGCGCGGGCTACATCCGCCAGCAGGTCGAAGAACTCGAGGCACAGATCGCCGACGGCTGGGGCTGCTGGTCGTTCGGCAACCACGACGTGGCGCGTGTGCAGTCGCGCTGGGGTGGCCCGGGCGCCTCGCCGGAGTACGCCAAGGTGATCGTCGCGGCGCTGCTCAGCCTGCGCGGCAGCGCCTGCCTCTACCAGGGCGACGAACTCGCGCTGACCGAAGCCGAAATTCCGTTCGAAAAACTGCAAGACCCCTACGGCATCACCTTCTGGCCCGAGTTCAAGGGCCGCGACGGCTGCCGCACGCCCATGCCTTGGGTCAGCACCCAGGCGCATGCCGGTTTCAGCAACGGCCTTAAGGTCGAGCCCTGGTTGCCGGTGCCGCCCGAACACGCCGCCAACGCGGTCGACGTGAACAAAGCCAACCCGAACTCGGTGCTGCACTTCTACCGCCGCTTCCTGGCCTGGCGCAAGACGCAGCGTTGCCTGGTCACCGGCGACATCCGCTTCATCGACACGCCCGAGCCGGTGCTGGCCCTGGTGCGCACACCGGCCGCCGGCGAGCCGGGGCCTGCCGTGCTGGCGGTGTTCAACCTCGGAGGCGAGGCAGTGACCGTGAGCCTCGGCTCAACCCGCGCGAGCCGCGCCCTGGATGGCCACGGCTTCGACGGCGCAAGACAGGGTTTGCGTGAAGGGACGCAGCTGCGCCTGCCCGCGTACGGTGCCTACTTCGGCGACATCAGCGCCTGAAGGAAGAGCGAACCCATGGCCCACCTGAAACTCAAGGCACTGCGCAAGGCTTACGGCGAGGTCGAGATCCTGCATGGCGTCGACCTCGACATCCACGACGGCGAATTCATGGTCTTCGTCGGCCCCTCGGGCTGCGGCAAGTCGACCATGCTGCGCTGCATTGCCGGCCTCGAAGACATCAGCTCCGGCGAGCTCTACATCGGCGACCAACTCGTCAACGAGGTGCCGCCCGCCAAGCGCGGCATCGCGATGGTGTTCCAGAGTTATGCGCTCTACCCGCACATGACCGTGGCCGAAAACATGGCCTTCGGCCTGCGACTGGCCGGCTTCAGCAAGCCCGAGATGAAGACCGCTGTGCAGCGCGCCGCACAAATCTTGCAGATCGAGCACCTGCTGGAGCGCAAGCCCAAAGCCCTGTCGGGCGGCCAGCGCCAACGCGTGGCCATCGGCCGCGCGATCGTGCGCAAGCCGGGTGTGTTCTTGTTCGACGAGCCCTTGTCCAACCTCGACGCCTCGCTGCGCGTGCAGATGCGCGTGGAGCTGGCGCGCCTGCACAAAGAGCTCAAGACCACCATGGTCTACGTGACCCACGATCAGGTGGAGGCGATGACGCTCGCGCACCGCATCGCGGTGTTCAACGCCGGGCGCATCGAGCAGGTGGGCCGCCCGCTCGACCTGTATCACCGCCCCGCCAATCTGTTCGTGGCGGGCTTCATCGGCTCGCCGAAGATGAACTTCATTGCGGCCACGCTGCAGTCGGCCGACGATCAGCAGTCGGTGGTCCGCCTGCCCGACGGCACGCTGATCACCTCCCACGCCGACGCGCGCCGGCTGCCGACCGGCGCGGCCCTCACCCTGGGCGTGCGGCCTGAGCACCTGGTGTCGCAGGCAAACCCGGCGCCCAACAGCCTGCGCAGCACGGTGCAAATCGCCGAGCACCTGGGCGACACCACCTACTTCTACCTCGACATGGCCGGCGCCAACGGGCATGTCGTCGCGCGAGCCTTCCCTGACAACCCATTGGCCGCCGGCGACGTTGCGCACTTGGTGCTGTCACCTGCCAACGGCTACCTCTTCGACGACCAGGGCCTGGCCCTTCCCTTCTTTCCCCGCTGACTTTCCCCGACAACACGATCCCCCGATCGCGACCCGGCCCACCGCGGCTACCACTTAGGAGATGAAATGATCAACTCGCGCAACAAACTGAAGCTGATTGCCGCCGCCGCGGTGATGGCACTGAGCAGCGGCCTGGCCGGCGCCGCCGAGCCCGGCAAACTGCTGATCTGGATCAACGGCGACAAGGGCTACAACGGCCTGGCCAAGGTCGGTGAAGAGTTCACCAAGAAGACCGGCGTGCAAGTCACCGTCGAACACCCGGAAGACGCTCCCGGCAAGTTCCAGCAAGCCGCCGCCGCCGGCAAGGGCCCCGACATCTGGATCTGGCCGCACGACCGCATCGGCGAATGGATTGCCGGTGGCCTGCTGCAGACCGTGAGCCCGGGCAAGAAGGTGCAAGCCGACATCGACCCGCTGGCCTGGAAGGCCTTCAGCGTGGGTGGCAAGACCTGGGGCTACCCACTTTCCATCGAAGCGGTTTCGCTGGTCTACAACAAGAAGCTGGTTCCCGTGCCGCCCAAGAGCTTCGAAGAAGTGATTGCGCTCGACAAGAAACTGTCGGCCGATGGCAAGAAGGCCATGCTCTGGGACTACAACAACACCTACTTCACTTGGCCGCTGCTGGCTGCCAACGGGGGCTACGTGTTCAAGCTCAAGGCCGACGGCACCTATGACTCGACCGACACCGGCGTCAACAACGCCGGCTCGCTGAAAGGCGCCGAGCTGCTGGCCAAGATGGTGAAAGACGGTGTCATGACCAAGGGCGCCGGCTACGCCGAGATGGAAGCCGGCATGGCGCAAGGCAAGGTCGCGATGATGATCAACGGCCCCTGGTCGTGGGACAACTTGAAGAAGGCCAACATCGACTTCGGCGTCACCAAGATCCCGACCGTGGGTGGCAAGAAGGCGGCGCCCTTCGTCGGCGTGCTGGGCGCAATGATCTCCAAGGCCTCGCCCAACCGCGACGTGGCGGTCGAGTTCATCGAGAACCACATGCTGAGCGTGCAGGGCCTCAAGCAGATCAACGACGACGTGCCGCTGGGCACGCCTGCGAGCAAGGCGCTGTTTGCCGAACTCAAGAGCAACCCCAACATCCAGGCCACCATGGCCAGCGCACAAGACGGCTCGCCCATGCCCAACAACCCGGAGATGGGCCGCTTCTGGTCGTCGATGCAGTCGGCACTGCAGAACATGACCGAAGGCCGCCAATCGCCCAAGGAAGCCTTGGACGCTGCAGCCAAGCGCATCGCGGCGAAGTGATGTCCTGAGCCCATCTCCGTTCGCCCTGAGCCTGTCGAAGGGCCCTTCGACA
>NZ_JANOCG010000417.1:0-1609 GCF_031412075.1 Rhizobacter sp. | reverse complement strand
CATGGCCTGCCGCGTCATCGACTGGGCGATGCAGGCCCACGGCGGTGCCGGCATGTCGCAGGACTTTCCGCTGGCCTACTTCTATACCGTGGCCCGCACCTTGCGCTTCGCCGACGGGCCAGATGAAGTGCACCGCAATGCGATTGCGAAGATGGAGTTGGGGCGACATGCGGGCTGAGGGCGTCAGCAAGGCCGGGTCTGGGCAGCCGCCGCGTGCTTCGCTGAGACGGTCGCTGCGTTGCAGCGACTTCGCTGCGGTGCTCGGTTTCGGGGCCCCGTGGCCGAACTCGCTGCGTTCGCTGCGCTCACTGCGCTCGAACAGCCGCCACGAGTCAGAGCACGAAGCGCGCTGCGCGCGCGGGCCCCGAGCCCTGCGCTCCGCGCCGGCTCAAAGGCGCACCCGACGGCCACCCAGCCCCGGCCTTGCGGGAACGACTGTCACGCGCGAGGACTCTTGGCGCTGCGCCACGTCTCGGCAAGTCCGCGGGCCGGTCAGCGCCGGGGTGAGTCATGCGATCGGCGAGGAGCGCAGCGCCGAGGTCGGCGCGCGCAGCGCGCTTCGTGATCTGACTCGCCGCAACTGTTCGACCACAGCGAACGCAGTGAGCGGCGGGAGTTTTGCGGCGCGACCTCGGCGCGAGCACCGCAGCGGACCCCGCGCAGCGGGGCGTCGCATCCGATCCCCGGCGCTGGCCGGCCCGCGGGCTTGCCTGCGCAATCTCCGAAATTTAGAACCGAATGCCCGTCGGATTCGCAGCGGGATCCACCGGGGCCGGTGCGGCAGGGGCAGCCCGCGGCGCGGCAGGGGCTGCCGCCTTGCGCTCGCTGAATGGCACCGGTGCCGGTGGCGAATAATTCACCGGCAGCAACGAGGTGCGGGGATAGCCGGCCACGTCGAGGGTTTCTTCCCAGGCCACAGGGGCGAAGCTGCGCAACGACTGCTCGCCGACTTTCAGCACCGGCGCTTCGGTGCCGCCGACCGTGCGCGCCCAGCTTTCGCGGTCTTCGTCGGTCTCGGCCACGCGCTCGATGTAAGGCACGCCGCGCTTGGCCAGCAGCGCGCGGCCGAGGGCGCAGGCTTCGCCGCAGTTCTTCATGGTGTACAGCGTGACCGGGAAACGCGAGGCCACCTGGCGCAGTGCGAACGGCAGTGCCGGGTCGCTGGCGCGGCCGGTCTCGCGGCTCACCGGCTGCACCTTGCCTTCGTTGCCCTGTGGCGCGCGGTCGGTGTAGGTCACGCGGCCGTCCGGCCCAATGACCTTGAACAGGGCGTGCGCCGCGGGCGGCGCGAGCGCCAGCAAGGCGCCGAGGGTGGCAGCAGCAACGAAGGAAGTGTTCATGCCCCGAATCTAACCGCGACGGGGCTGCGCTTCAAGACATCCCTTGGTGGCGGAGCAGGGCGTCGATGCGGGGTTCACGGCCGCGGAAGGCGGTGAAGTTTTCGAGTGCGCTGCGGCTGCCGCCCGCTTCGAGAATTTGTTCACGCAAGCGACGGCCGGTCGCCACCGACAGCGCGCCCTCTTCCTCGAACGCGCTCCAGGCGTCGGCCGACAGCACCTCGGCCCACTTGTAGCTGTAATAGCCGGCCGAATAGCCGCCGGCGAAGATG
>NZ_JANOCG010000416.1:0-1596 GCF_031412075.1 Rhizobacter sp. | reverse complement strand
CCTGATCCAGCGCGCGGCCACCGCGGGGAAACACATCTTCTGCGAGAAGCCGGTGGACCTGTCGGTTTCGCGCGCGGCCGAGTGCGCGGCGGCAGTGAAGGCCGCGAACGTCGGCTGCATGATCGGTTTCCAGCGCCGCTTCGACCCGACGTTTGCCGAAGCGCAGGCACGGCTGGCGCGCGGCGAGATCGGCGTGCCGGAAATGCTGGTGGTCACCAGCCGCGACCCCGGCGCGCCGCCGGCCGAGTACTTGAAGGGTTCGGGCGGCATCTTTCGCGACATGCTGATCCATGACTTCGACATCTTCCGCTGGATTCTGTGCACCGACCTCGGCGACGGCGGCGACGTGGCCGACACGCTGTACGCCACCGGCTCGGTGCTGGTCGACCCGGCCATTGCCGACGTGCCCGACATCGACTGCAGCGCGGTCACCATCCGCACCAAGAAGGGCCGCCTGGCCCAGATCAACACCAGCCGCCGCGCCGCCTACGGCTACGACCAGCGCTTCGAGGTGCTGGGCTCGCAGGGCCTCTTGCAGTGCGGCAACCACCGGCCGACCGAAGTGCTGCAGCTCGACGCCACCAGCGTGCGTGCCGACAAGCCCGAGCACTTCTTCCTGCAGCGCTACCGCGAGGCCTACCGGCTCGAGCTGGCGCACTTCTTCGAGTGCCTGCAGAGCGGCCAGCCGTTCCGCACCACGGTGGACGACGGCGTGGAAGCGCAGAGGCTGGCCGATGCCGCTGCGCAGTCGCTGGCCAGCGGCCAGGTGGTGAAGCTGTGAGCGGGGAGCCGCTGCGCATCGGCATCGTGGGCCTGGGCCGCATGGGCCAGCGCCATGCCGAGCAACTGGCGCTGCGCACCCGTGGCGCACGGCTGGTGGCGGCCTGCAGCCCGAACATCGACGAACACGCGTGGGCGCGCGATCAGCTCGGCATCATCAGCGGAGCGCTGTACGCCGACTACGCCGCAATGCTGCGCGACCCGCAGGTGCAGGCCGTCGTCATCGCCACGCCGACGACGCTGCACGCCGAGCAGACCATCGCCGCGCTGCAAGCCGGCAAGCATGTCTTCGTCGAAAAGCCGCTGGCGCTGGACGTGGCCACCTGCGAAAGCGTCGAGGCCGTGGCGCGGCAGCATCCGGAACTCACCGCGATGGTCGGCTTCGTGCGCCGCTTCGACCGCCATTACCAGGAGGCCAAGGCGCAGATCGACGCCGGCCGCGTGGGCCGGCCCTTCCTGGTGCGCTCGCAAACCTGCGACATGAACGACCCCGACGGCTTCTTCGTGCGCTTCGCACCCACCTCGGGCGGCATCTTCCTGGATTGCAGCGTGCACGACATCGACCTGGCGCGCTGGATGCTCGGCAACCCGAAAGCCCTGCGCGCCTTCGCCACCGGCACCATCGCGCTGCACCCCGGCCTGGCCGCGTGCGGCGACGTCGACAACGGCCTGGCCATCGTCGAGTTCGAAGGCGGCGCGCGAGCCCAGTTCTACGCCAGCCGCACCCTGGCCCACGGCCACGAAACCAGCACCGAAGTGATCGGCACAGCAGGCAGCGTGAGCGTGGGCGTGGGCGCCCACCGCGACCGCGTGCAA
>NZ_JANOCG010000415.1:0-4298 GCF_031412075.1 Rhizobacter sp. | reverse complement strand
GCTGGTGCAGGCGGACTTTCGGCAACTGGCCGAGGAAGTGATGGCGACCCAGTTCTACGTCGCCAACATCTATTTCTGGCGGAACGTCAACTACTTCGGCCTGCAGGCGGGCAACATCTATCTGCTGCACACCTGGTCGCTCTCGGTCGAAGAGCAGTTCTATATCGCCTACCCGTTGCTGCTGGTGTTTGTGCTGAAGTTCGCGCCTCACCGTGCGCCCTGGGTCGTGCTGGCTGCGACGCTCGTGTCGTTCGGGCTGAACCTGGCCTTTGTCGGCATCAAACCAGAGGCCACCTTCTACCTGATGCCCACGCGGGCTTGGGAGTTGTTGATCGGTGCACTGATCACATGGGCTCCGAGGGTGCGGCGCCGGGGCATCGCCGAGTTGCTCGGCGCAGTGGGCGTTCTGCTGGTGGTTGCGGCCGTGGCAGGCCACACCCCGGACACCCGGTTCCCGGGCGTGTTTGCCTTGCTGCCGACTCTGGGGGCGGCCGCCCTGATCCTGGCGGGGGGCGTGCCCTCCGCATGGGCGACACGGGTGCTGTCGACGGCCCCCATGGTCGCCATCGGCCGCATCTCGTACTCGCTGTACCTTGTGCACTGGCCAGTCAACGTCTTTGCATCACAAGAACTTGGCGAGGGCTACACCTTCGGCTGGCGGCTGGCGATGATGGTTCTGTGCTTTGTGTTGTCCGGGCTGCTGTACCTCTTGGTCGAGAGGCCGTTCCGCGACGGGATCTTGCTTGTGCGGAGCGGCCGGTTTGTCCAGGCTTATGGCGTGGGCGTGTTGGCCAGCCTGGTCGTTTGCGCCACGGTGATTGCCACCCAGGGCCTGCCCCAGCGCCTTCCCTCCGAGGTGGCGCGAATCGGCGCCTTCGCGGACGACCGCCCGAGCGACCGGTGCCCCGAGTTCAATCGGTTCGCCAAAGTCGCACGCCCAACCTTGTGCGCGCTTGGGTTGCCAGATCGCCCGCAGGAGTGGCTGGTTTGGGGGGACTCCCATGCGTGGGCCGCGCAAGAGGCCATCGACCTGTGGCTCAAGAACTCTGGTCAGGCTGGTCGGTTCACCTACATGAACTCCTGCCCTCCGTTGTGGGGTGTGTACATCCCGCGCGCCGGAACCGCCTGCCATGCGCTCAACAACGCCATGATGGACACGGCCCTGAATGATCCGCAGGTGAAAAAGGTCTTCCTCGTGTCCAGCTGGCTTCAAGGTGCCGCCTGGCTGACAACCGACCCGAATCTGCATCTGACACCGCCGGAGTCCCTGGCCCTGTTCAATCGGCAGTTTGATGCCACGGTGCGAGAGCTGCAGGCTCGTGGCAAGGAGGTCTATGTGTGGGAGCCCGTGCCAGGCGCGCGCGGTCATGTGCCCAGGACGGCTGCAGTGGCCTTGATGCGTGGCGAAACGCCACGACTCGATTTCAGCATTGCTGAATACCGTGCGCAGACCGACTTCTTCTTCCAGGCCCTGGAGCGCAACCGCGCCTTCGTTGCGGGGACGTTTTCGCCATCGCAGGTACTCTGCCAGAGCGGGGCATGCGCCTCCATTGTCGATGGCCAGCCGGTTTACTACGACAACGGCCACCTGGCACGCTCCGGTGCCCCGGTTTGGGCGAGAGCCTTGGCGACCCAGTTGAACGGGGCGGCGCACTGAGCGCTTGGATTGCGTCGAACTGACGCAGCACAAAAAAAGGGCCTGCAATGCAGGCCCTTCGTTTGCTGAGCTGGGCGACGGACGGGTCAGGCCGCCTTCTTGAGGGACTTCACGGCCTTCAGCACGTCGTCCACGTGCCCGGCGACCTTGATGCCGCGCCATTCGGCCCGCAAGATGCCCGAGGTGTCGATCAGGAAGGTGCTGCGCTCGATGCCCTTGACCTTCTTGCCGTACATGATCTTGTTCTTGACCACGCCGAACATGTGGCAGAGCTTTTCTTCGGTGTCGGCGATCAGCTCGTAGGGCAGTTCGAGGTTTTGCTTGAACTTGTCGTGCGAGGTCATGTTGTCGCGCGACACGCCGAACACCACCGCACCGGCCTTCACGAAGTCTTTGTGGCGATCACGGAACTGCATCGCCTCGGTGGTGCAGCCGGGGGTGTTGTCCTTGGGGTAGAAGTACAGAACCACCGTTTGCCCGGCGTATGCCTGCGGCGTGAACTTCACGCCACCGGTTGCGAGCGCTTCAAATTCCGGGAGGGGTTTATTGAGAGCTGGCGTCATGAAGAATTCTGAAGTTGCGCCTCGTCAGGCGTAGCCCGTGATTATAAGGGCATGGGCACCCGTCGATCGGCCTCGGGGCGGCCTCGAGGTAGGGGTTGACGCTCAACCGAGCAGCAGCGCGGCGACCACCTTGCGGTTCTCGCCGGCCAGGACGTTATAGGTGCGGCAGGCCGCCGCGGTGTCCATGGTCTCGATGCCGATGCGGCGGGCCATCAGGTTGCGCAGCAGGCCGGGGGCGACAAACCGGATGCGCGGGCCGCTGCCGAAAATGACCAGCTCCGGCTGGTGCTCGGCCAGGCGATCGAAATCGGCCTGGGCCAGCCCATCGAAGCCCGCCTCGCCCCAGGGCACGATGTCACCCACCCAGGGGATGAGGATGCTGCTGCGGTGTGTGATGCCGTTGACCGACACGGCGTCGTGCAACAAGCCGGAAATGACGTTCACGCCCTCGATGCGATCGGGTTGCAATTTCAATTCAGGCGCTCGCTAAAGGATAGGCTGCGGGGGGCCCGTCAGCACGGTGGCGGGCGGGTGATCAGCGATAATTCTAGGCTTTGCGCCGCTCAGGAGACCTTGTTGAAGCCCATCGTCAAGTCAGGCAAATTGGCCAACGTGGCCTATGACATCCGCGGGCCGGTGCTGGAAAAGGCCCGCCAGATGGAGGAAGAGGGTCACAAGATCATCAAGCTGAACATCGGCAACGTGGCCGCGTTCGGGCTGGAGCCGCCCGATGAGATCGTGCAAGACATGATCCGCAACCTGCCCTCGCAAGTGGCGGCCGGCTACACCGACAGCAAGGGCCTGTTTGCCCCGCGCAAGGCGGTGGTTCACTACTGCCAGGAAAAGCGCATCGCCGGCGTGACCATCGACGACGTGTACCTCGGCAACGGCGCTTCCGAGCTGATCGCGATGAGCCTGAACGCGCTGCTCAACGATGGCGACGAGGTGCTGATCCCCGCACCCGACTACCCGCTGTGGACGGCCGTCACGGGCCTGGCCGGTGGCACGCCCGTTCACTACATGTGCGACGAGCAGGCCGACTGGATGCCCGACATCGTGGACATGAAGAGCAAGATCACGCCCAACACGCGCGGCATCGTGGTCATCAACCCCAACAACCCGACCGGGGCCCTGTACCCCGAGAGCGTGCTGCTCGACATCATCGAAGTCGCCCGCCAGCACCAGCTGATCGTGTTCGTCGACGAGATCTACGACAAGACGCTGTACGACGGCCATGTGCACACCAGCATGGCCTCGCTGGCCGATGACGTTCTCTTCGTCACCTTCAACGGCCTCAGCAAGAACTACCGCGCCTGCGGTTACCGCGCTGGCTGGATGGTGGTGTCGGGCGAAAAGCGGCACGCCCGCGACTACATCGAGGGCCTGAACATGCTGGCCTCGTTGCGCCTGTGCGCCAACACGCCCGGCCAGCTGGCCATTCAGACGGCACTCGGCGGCTATCAGAGCATCAAGGATCTGGTGGCGCCCACCGGCCGGCTGGGCCGCCAGCGCGACCTGGCGCACAAGCTGTTGACCGACATTCCCGGCGTCACCTGCGTCAAGCCCAAGGCCGCGCTGTACATGTTCCCGCGGCTCGACCCGAAGATCTACCCGATCACCGACGACCAGCAATTCGCCTATGAGCTGCTGGCCGAAGAGAAGGTGCTGATCGTGCAAGGCACCGGCTTCAACTGGATCCAGCCGGACCACTTTCGCGTCGTCTTCCTGCCCAACAGCGACGACCTGACCGACGCGATCGGGCGCATCGCGCGCTTTCTGCATCACTACGCCAAACGTCACTCCCACTGAGCTCATTCGCATGAAACCCATCCAAGTCGGCCTCCTCGGCATCGGCACCGTCGGCGGCGGCACCTTCGCCGTGCTGATGCGCAACCAGGCCGAGATTCAGCGCCGCGCCGGGCGCGAGATCCGCATCACGATGGTCGCGGACCTCGACACCGCCCGGGCGAAGTCGCTGGCGGGGGAGGGCGTGCAGGTCGTCGGCGATGCCCGCGCCGTGATCGCCAATCCAGAGATCGACATCGTGATCGAGCTGATCGGCGGCTACGGCATCGCGC
>NZ_JANOCG010000414.1:0-1707 GCF_031412075.1 Rhizobacter sp. | reverse complement strand
TTGAGCGTGAAACCACCATTGATCGCTTTCATTGACTAATTGTGCTGTCACCGGCACCAGGAGGATTTCATGCGATTGACCACCAAAGGCCGTTTTGCCGTTACTGCCATGATCGACCTTGCCTTGCGCGAGAACACGGGCCCGGTCGCCCTTGCTGCCATCAGCGCTCGCCAGCAGATCTCTTTGTCCTATCTCGAGCAGCTGTTCGGCAAGCTGCGCCGCCATGAGTTGGTGGAAAGCACTCGCGGCCCTGGCGGCGGCTATTCGCTCGGTCGCAAGTCCGAGGAAATCACGGTTGCCGACATCATCGTCGCCGTTGACGAGCCCATCGATGCCACCGGCTGTGGTGGCAAAGAAAACTGCATGGGCGAAGACTCTGGCCGCTGCATGACGCACGACCTGTGGTCCAGCCTCAACGCCAAGATGATCGAGTACCTCGATTCCATCTCGCTGCGCAAGCTGGTCGAGGAGCAATTGGCCAAGGGCATCTCGATCGAAGAGCACCCCGTCAAGCGCGCCATCTCCACCCAGCCTGTGGTCAAGCCGATCAAGATTACGGCGCCCAACTCGGTCTTCGCACTGGGCGGCTCCCTCTCCAAGTAACTCGCTCCCTTTTCGTCATGAACATGACCCAGCACTTCCCGATCTACATGGACTACGGCGCCACCACGCCGTGTGACCAGCGCGTGGTCGATGCAATGATTCCGTGGTTGCGCGAACATTTCGGCAACCCGGCATCACGCAGCCACGCGTGGGGTTGGGAGGCTGAGGCGGCTGTGGAGAAGGCGCGCGAAGAGGTGGCAGCGCTGATCGGCGCCGACCCCCGCGAGGTGGTCTGGACGTCGGGCGCCACCGAGTCCAATAACCTGGCCTTGAAGGGCGCTGCGCAGTTCTACAAGACACGCGGCAAGCACCTCATCACCGTCAAGACCGAGCACAAGGCCGTGCTCGACACCATGCGCGAGCTGGAGCGCCAGGGCTTCGAGGTGACCTACCTCGATGTTGAGGAAGACGGGCTGCTCGACCTCGACAAGCTCAAGGCCGCCATGCGTGCCGACACCATCCTCGTGTCGGTCATGTTCGTGAACAACGAGATCGGTGTCATCCAGGACATTCCGGCCATCGGCGCGATGTGCCGTGAGCGCGGGATCATCTTCCACGTCGATGCGGCCCAGGCCACTGGCAAGGTGACGATCGACCTGGCCACCCTGCCGGTCGACCTGATGAGCCTGGCCTCGCACAAGACCTATGGCCCCAAGGGCATCGGTGCGCTCTACGTGCGGCGCAAGCCCCGTGTGCGCATCGAAGCGCAGATGCACGGCGGCGGCCACGAGCGTGGCATGCGCTCAGGCACCTTGCCCACCCACCAGATCATCGGCATGGGGGAGGCTTTCCGCATCGCCCGTGAGGAGATGGGTGTGGAAAGCGAGCGCATCCGCATGTTGCACAAGCGGCTCGTCGATGGGTTGTCCGACATCGAGCAGACCTTTCTGAACGGCCACCCGACGCAGCGCGTGCCGCACAACGTCAACATGTCGTTCAACTTTGTCGAAGGCGAGTCCTTGATCATGGGCATCAAGGGCATTGCGGTGTCGTCGGGCTCGGCCTGCACCTCCGCCAGCCTGGAGCCGAGTTACGTGCTGCGCGCGCTCGGCCGCAGTGATGAACTGGCGCATTCGTCATTGCGCATGACCATCGGGCGGTTCA
>NZ_JANOCG010000413.1:0-10611 GCF_031412075.1 Rhizobacter sp. | reverse complement strand
CATCGCGCGGCGCACGCTGTCTTCGGTCGGCGTGGTGATGGCCTCGTCGAAGGCGTTGGTGTGCAGCGAGTTGCAGTTGTCGTAGATCGCGATCAGCGCCTGCAGCGTGGTGCGGATGTCGTTGAACTGGATCTCCTGCGCATGCAGCGAGCGGCCGCTGGTCTGCACGTGGTACTTCAGCTTCTGGCTGCGTTCGTTGGCGCCATAACGGTCGCGCATCGCCACCGCCCAGATGCGGCGCGCCACGCGGCCCATGACCGTGTACTCCGGATCCATCCCGTTGGAGAAGAAGAACGAGAGGTTCGGCGCGAAGTCGTCGATGTGCATGCCGCGCGCGAGATACGCCTCGACGAAGGTGAAGCCGTTCGACAGCGTGAACGCCAGCTGGCTGATCGGGTTCGCGCCGGCCTCGGCGATGTGATAGCCGCTGATGCTCACCGAGTAGAAGTTGCGCACTTGGTGGTGCACAAAATACTCGGCCACGTCACCCATCACCTTGAGGCTGAACTCGGTCGAGAAGATGCAGGTGTTCTGGCCCTGGTCTTCTTTCAGGATGTCGGCCTGCACCGTGCCGCGCACGTTCTGCTTGACCCAGGCGCTGATCTTCTGCGCTTCGTCGTCACTCGGGTCGCGGCCGTTGTCTGTCTTGAACTTCTCGATCTGCTGGTCGATGGCGGTGTTCATGAACATCGCCAGGATGGTGGGCGCCGGGCCGTTGATTGTCATGCTGACGCTGGTGCTCGGGCTGCAGAGGTCGAAGCCCGAATACAGCACCTTCATGTCGTCGAGCGTCGCGATGCTCACGCCCGAGTTGCCCACCTTGCCGTAGATGTCGGGGCGCACGGCCGGGTCGTTGCCATAGAGCGTGACGCTGTCGAAGGCGGTGGACAGGCGCTTGGCCTGCATGCCCGAGCTGAGCAGCTTGAAACGGGTGTTGGTGCGAAAGGCATCGCCCTCGCCGGCAAACATGCGCGTCGGGTCTTCACCTTCGCGCTTGAAGGCGAAGGTGCCGGCGGTGTACGGGAAGCTGCCGGGCACGTTGTCGAGCATCAGCCACTTGAGTATTTCGCCGTGGTCTTCATAACCCGGCAGCGCCACCTTGCGCACCTTGGTGCCGCTCAGCGTGGTAGTGGTGAGCGCGGTGCGGATCTCCTTGTCGCGGATCTTCACCACGTACTCGTCGCCGGCGTAGGCCTGCTGCATCTGCGGCCACTGGTCGAGCAGCTTCTTGGCATGCGGGTCGAGCCGCGCCTCGCGCTCTGTCGCCAGGGTGGCGGCGGCCGAGGCGGCGCGCGGTTTGTCGGGCTTTCCTTCGTGCAGCATGCGTGAGGCGGCGCGCAGTTGTTGCACCTCGCGGGCGAGGCGGGCTTGCTGGATGGCGTTGCGCTTGTAGGCGCGCACCCCGTCGCTGATCTCGGCCAGGTAGCGCACGCGCGCGCCAGGCACGATGGGCACCTGGTGGGTGCTGTGGCGGGTGGCGGCCGTGGGCAAGCTGCCGGGTTTTGTCTTCATGCCCAGCGCGGCGAGGCGGGGCAACAGCGCCTGGTACAGCGCCGTCACGCCATCGTCGTTGAAGCGGCTGGCCATGGTGCCGAAGACCGGCATCTCATCAGGTGATGTGCCAAAGGCCTCGCGATTGCGTTGCACCTGCTTGGCCACGTCGCGCAGCGCGTCGGCGGCACCCTTGCGGTCGAACTTGTTGATGGCCACGAACTCGGCGAAGTCGAGCATGTCGATCTTCTCCAGCTGGCTGGCGGCACCGAACTCGGGCGTCATCACGTACATGGGCACGTCGACCAGCGGCACGATGGCGGCGTCGCCCTGGCCGATGCCCGAGGTCTCGACGATCACCAGGTCGAAGCCCGCCACCTTGCAGGCGGCCAGCACGTCGGGCAAAGCCTGGCTGATCTCGCTGCCGAAGTCGCGTGTGGCCAAGCTGCGCATGAAGACGCGCTGACCGAATTCCGTTCGGGCTGAGCTGGTCGAAGCCATGGTGGCAGTTCGCTGCACTTCGACAGGCTCAGTGCGAACGGAGGCATGCCACGGTGCGATCGCGTTCATGCGGATGCGGTCGCCGAGCAGCGCACCGCCGCTCTTGCGGCGCGAGGGGTCGATGCTGATGACGGCGATGTGCAGGCCATCCCCCTGGTCGAGGCGCAAGCGGCGGATCAGTTCATCCGTCAAAGATGACTTGCCGGCGCCACCGGTGCCGGTGATGCCGAGCACCGGGGTTTTGGTCTGCGTTGCGGCGCTGTGCAGCGCGGCTTTCAGCTCGGCCGAGGCCTTGCCGTTTTCCAGCGCGGTGATCAGTTGGGCCAGCGCACGCCGATGCGCCTCGGTCTGCCCTTGCACTTCAGCGAGCGCCTGCGGCGCGTGCACCGACAGGTCGTGATCACATCTCATGACCATCTCGCCGATCATGCCTGCCAGACCCATGCGCTGACCGTCTTCAGGGCTGTAGATGCGCGCCACGCCGTAGCTTTGCAGCTCGGCGATCTCACTCGGCACGATCACGCCGCCGCCGCCGCCAAACACCTGGATGTGCGCGCCGCCGCGCTCGCGCAGAAGGTCGACCATGTACTTGAAGTACTCGATGTGGCCGCCCTGGTAGGAGCTGATGGCGATGCCTTGCACGTCTTCTTGCAGCGCGGCCGTCACCACCTCGTCGACCGAGCGGTTGTGCCCGAGGTGGATCACTTCGGCGCCCATGCTTTGCAGGATGCGCCGCATGATGTTGATGGCCGCGTCGTGGCCGTCGAACAGGCTTGCGGCCGTCACGAAACGCACCTTGTTCGTGGGCCGGTAGGCGGCCAGCGCCTTGAATTCGGCTGAGAGGTCGGTCATGCGCTTGTCTCCAGCGTCTGATTTGTCAGGTGATCTTCTTGATCTTGGCCAGTGCCGGGTCGTCGGGCGGGTAGCGCAGTTTCAATGACTGAAACACCTGCTTCATCACCGTGGCGATCATCAGGTTGCGGTGGGTCTTGGAGTCGGCCGGCACGATGGTCCAGGGCGCCCAGGGGGTGCCGGTGGCCGAGATGGCGTTGGCGTAGGCCTGCTGGTAGGCGTCCCACTGCTTGCGCACCTCGATGTCGCCAACGGCAAACTTCCAGCGTTTGGTCGGGTCGTCCAGCCGCTCTTGCAGGCGCAATTTTTGTTCTTCCTTCGAGATGTGCAGCATGAACTTGCAGACCACGGTGCCGGTCTCGCTGAGCATGCGTTCGAAGTCGTTGATGTGGGCGTAGCGCTGCTTCGTCTGCTCGGGCGTGATCCAGCCGTTGACGCTGGGCACCAGCACGTCTTCGTAGTGGCTGCGGTTGAAGATCATCACCTCGCCGTTGCCAGGCACCCGCTGGTGGATGCGCCACAGGTAGTCGTGCTCGCGCTCCGGCTCGGTGGGTGCCTTCCAGCCGATGGTGTGCACGCCGAGCGCGCTCATCTGGCCGAACACGCCGCGCAGCGTGCCGTCTTTGCCGCTGGTGTCGGTGCCTTGCAACACGACCAGCAGCTTGAAGCGGCGGTCGGCGTAAAACAGGTCTTGCAGCGTGTCGAGCTCTTTGGCCAGCGCTTCAACCGCGGCCTTGTCGGCCAGCTTGTCGCCGGTGGAGTAAGGCTTGGCTCCCGGCGAGATGCCCGCCAGATCGAAGGCCGCCGGTTTGGCCCCCGCCTTGGCATGCTGGAAAGCCTTCAATTCGCGCTGGGATGCGGCCACGGTTTCTCCATCAGTTGTAGTTGACGTATACGTCAATTGGTGAGTGTATCGCCCTTGCCCGAACACCCGCACCCGGGGGCGACCCGAGGGGCTTCCCCGGCCTGGAAAACCGGGTTTGGCGGCACAATCCCTCTCCACAAGCGGCCCGCTGGTCGAGGCCGGAATCGAAAGTTCGAGGAGTGCACCGCGTGGCTACGATCAAGGTCCCTGTCAAGACACCCGAAGCCGTGGCTGAACTGAGCAGCCGCCAACGCAAGCTGAGTCAGCGTCACCGGACCGTGCTGTTGCTGGTCGATGGCCGCCGGGCAGAAGATGAGGTACGCCAGTTGGCCATTGCTGCCGGCTCGCCCGACACCGCTTTTGACGAGTTGCTCGACCTCGGCATGATCTCCCGGCCTGCACCGCTGGAGCCGGTGCCCGTCAAGAAAGCTGCGCCGGTGGAGAGCCGGCCCGTGCCACTGGAGTCCTTATCCGACCGCGCGCCGGCCGCCATGGGGGCGCCCGATTCGGTGATGAGCCTGCTGCCGGCGTCGCTCAGCCTGCAGCCCGAGTCGCATCTCGACTCATCGCTCAACGAGTTGCCGGGTGCTGCGATGGACGCGCTCGAGTCCGAGCCCTTCGACGTGCAGGACGAAGCCCTCGAAGAGGCCCGCGCGATCCTGCTGCGCGCCGTGCGCGCTGAAGCGCCGGTGGCCGGCTCGCTGACCATGTTGCGCCTGCGTCGCGCGCGCACCCGGGAAGACCTGGAAAGTCTGCTCGAAGAGGTGGAGTCGCGCATCTTCAAACCCTTCAAGGGTTTGTGGGCCTCGCAGACCATGGCCCGCGTGCGCGAACTGCTGTCCACCCACCCGCCTTTGTCTCTGCCATCTTCTTCCTGAGATACTGAGTCGATGAGTTTTCTGGCCATCGACGTGGGCAACACGCGCCTGAAGTGGGCCTTGTACACATCACCCCAACCGGGCGCCGCCGTGATGGCGCATGGCGCGGTTTTCCTCGAAACCATCGACCAGTTGGCCGAGACCGAGTGGAAGAACCTTCCCGCGCCCGCCAGCATGCTCGGCTGTGTGGTCGCCGGTGACGGCATCAAGCGCCGTGTCGAAGAGCAGCTCGAGATTTGGGACATCGACCCACGCTGGGCGGTGTCGTCCGCGCATGCCGCCGGCATCACCAACGGCTATGAGCACCCCGCCCGCCTGGGCGCCGATCGGTGGGTTGCGATGATCGGTGCCTGGCACCACGTGTGCGCGCGCGGCGCGGCGCGGCCGGTGCTGGTGGTGATGGTGGGCACGGCGGTCACGGTCGATGCGGTCGACGAGACCGGCCGGTTCCTTGGCGGCCTGATTCTGCCGGGCTTCGGTGTGATGCAGGCCGCGCTGGAGATGGGCACAGCGGGCCTCAAGGTGCCCACCGGCGAGGTGGTCGACTTCCCCACCAACACCAGCGATGCGCTGATGAGCGGGGGTGTCAATGCGATGGCCGGCGCGGTGGAGCGCATGTACCGCAAGCTGCGTGTACGCACCGGGCAGGAACCGGCGCTGTTGATGTCGGGTGGGGCCTCGCCGAAGCTCGCGCCCGTGACCGATCTCAAGTTCGAGACCGTCGATCGGCTGATTTTTGATGGCTTGCTGGCGATGCAGTCACACCGGCTTGCACTTTGAGACGCTGGTTTCCCTGCCGGAAAAAACCTGTGCCGTGCACTGCCTTCACAGGATGTAGCGCGACAAATCCTCGTTCTTCGCCAGATCATTCAGCTTCGCATCGACCTCGGCGCCTCCGAGCGTCACGGTCTGGCCCGAAAGTTTGTGGGCGTCGAAGCTCACCTCATCGAGCAGCCGCTCCATCACCGTCGACAGGCGGCGTGCGCCGATGTTTTCAGTGCGCTCGTTCACGTCGTAGGCAATCTGCGCCAGCCGGCGGATCGCTTCGGGCGTGAGTTCGAGCGTCACCCCTTCGGTGGCCAGCAAGGCCTGGTACTGCTTGACCAAGCTGGCGTGGGTCTGTGTGAGGATGGCCTCGAAGTCGCTCACGCTCAGCGAGCTGAGTTCGACGCGGATCGGAAAGCGCCCCTGCAGCTCGGGGATCAGGTCGCTCGGCTTGCTGAGGTGGAACGCACCCGAGGCGATGAACAGGATGTGGTCGGTTTTCACCATGCCGTACTTGGTGCTGACGGTGGTGCCTTCGACCAAGGGCAGCAGGTCGCGCTGCACACCCTGGCGTGAGACATCGGCACCACTGCCTTCAGAGCGTGAGGTGACCTTGTCGATCTCGTCGAGGAAGACGATGCCGTTCTGTTCGGTGTTGTCGAGAGCGCGCGTCTTGATCTCGTCTTCGTTGACGAGTTTGGCGGCTTCTTCTTCGGTCAGCAGCTTGATCGCTTCGGCGATCTTCACCTTGCGCTGCTTGCGCTTGTTGGGGCCGAGGTTGGCAAACATGCCCTTGAGTTGCTCGGCCATCTCGTCCATGCCGGGCGGGCCCATGATTTCGAGCGTGGGCTTGAGGTCGGCCACTTCGATCTCGATCTCTTTGTCGGCCAGACTGCCTTCGCGCAGGCGCTTGCGCATCACCTGGCGGGCGGTGTTGTCGGTGGCGGGTGTGGGGGACAGGCCGAAGTCGCTGCGCGGGGGAGGCACCAGGATGTCGAGCACCCGGTCTTCGGCGGCGTCTTCGGCGCGCGCACGTTGTCGGCGCATCGCGTGCTCGCGCTCTTGCTTGACCGCCATCTCGACCAGGTCGCGGATGATGGTGTCCACATCTTTGCCGACGTAACCCACCTCGGTGAACTTGGTCGCCTCGACCTTGATGAAGGGTGCGTCGGCCAGCTTGGCCAGGCGACGCGCGATCTCGGTCTTGCCCACACCGGTGGGGCCGATCATCAGGATGTTCTTGGGCGTGATCTCGGCGCGCAGGTTCTCGTCGACCTGCTGGCGGCGCCAGCGGTTGCGCAAGGCGATGGCGACCGAGCGTTTGGCGGCGGCCTGGCCAACGATGTGGCGGTCAAGCTCCGAGACGATCTCCTGCGGGGTCATGTTGAAGCTCATTCGAGGGTCTCGATGACGTGGTTCTGGTTGGTGTAAATGCAGAGATCACCGGCGATCTCGAGCGAACGTTTGACGATGTCTTGCGGGGACATGTCCGTGTGCTGCAAGAGCGCGCGGGCCGCAGCTTGCGCAAACGCGCCGCCCGAGCCGATGGCCACGATGCCCAGCTCCGGCTCGAGCACGTCGCCGTTGCCAGTGATGATCAGCGAAGCCTCCTTGTCGGCCACCGCGAGCATGGCCTCCAAGCGGCGCAGCACGCGGTCGGTGCGCCAGTCCTTGGTCAGCTCAATGGCGGCGCGCACCAAGTGGCCTTGGTGCTTTTCCAGCTTGGCCTCGAAGCGCTCGAAGAGGGTGAACGCGTCTGCCGTGGCGCCCGCAAAACCGGCCAACACCTGGTCGCGGTACAGCTTGCGCACCTTGCGAGCCGTGGCCTTGACGACCACGTTGCCCAGCGTCACCTGGCCATCGCCGCCAATGGCGACCACATTGCCGCGGCGCACGCTCAGGATGGTCGTGCCGTGATATTGATCCATAAGGTGCTCAGATTCGGGCGAAGCTCGTAGGTTCAAGAGCAGGCCTTCAATACTCAGGCCGAACGAAGGTGGGTGCGAGCAAAGCGAAGCACACATCGAGCAACGCCCGCGGAACCGGCTTTGCCGGGCCGCCAGGCGGCGCCCCTTGGGGGCAGGAGCGCCAGCGACTGAGGGGCTAAACCACGCGTACTTTCACTTTCGCGTGCTCGTTGATGCCCATCGCCCCGAAGAACAGCGCCACCAGGCGGTGCGATTCGGAGAAGGTCACGGCGCGGTTTTCGCTGCGGCGCGCCAGCACCCAGTTGAGCAGGTCACCGGCTGCGATGAAGTCGACACGGATCAAACGTGCGCAAGACACATTGACGATGGTCGCCGTGCCCAGCTCTTCGTTCATCTTGGTCAACGTGGCGCTGATGTCGCCGACCAGCTGCCCGGAGAGTTCGACACGGGCCACCTGCACCATGCCGGGCTCATCGATGATCTGTGACTCCTGGAAGGTGGTCGACACATCACTGATCACCGACATCGGCGGCGACTGCGTGCTCACGCTCGCGCCGCTGATGCGGGCCTGGCAGGTGGCAGGCTCCCAGGAAGGAGGCGACACCTCGTAGGTGACGCAGTAGTCGATGGCGGCTTCGTCGAACTGGTCGGCGCGGTTGGCCATGCGTAGCACGTCGAGGCGCAGTTGCCAGAACACCGGGTCGGCATCGCGCACGCCGGTGGGGGCAGCGTCTTGCAGCACTTCGATCAGGCGCTCGCCACTGAGCCAGCGCATGTCCAGCGTCTGCGGGATCCAGCCGCGAAACAGCTCGCTCAGGCGGGCGCTGCCTTCGGCGTCGATGCCCCTGAGCGCGCTCCAGTCGAACACCCAGGGCAACGGCATCTGCAGGGTCTGCGAGCGCAGCCTGGCCACCGCTTCGGCGTCGACGTTGGCCGGGCAGACCCAGCCCACCTGGCCGTCGATGCGGGCGCGTGGTTGGCGCTCTTCGCTGGCGGCCTCGGCCACCATCTTGGGCATGGAGAACCATTGCGGTGCCGACCAGCCAAACGCTTGTGCGTAGTCGATGGCCAGGCTTTCGAACTTGTGCTGCTGGCCGATCGCGCGGTACAGGTCGAACAAGGCCAACCAAGTCTCGGCGTGCTGGGAGCGGCCGCCACCCGAGCCGGTGAGGCCGGCCAGCGACTGTTCGCACAGTTCGAAATCGGCGTTGGCAAAGGCGATCACGGCTTCGTCGAGGTCGGGGTCGTGCGCCACCTCGCTCAACTCCGCAAACTGGCTGCTGAGCGCGGCGGGGCCGGTGTCGAGGTCGAGTGGTGCCAGGCCGGCGCCCGGGGCCACCGTGGCGGTCGGCACCGATCGCAGCACCGGCGGGGCGGCGGGTGCACGAGATTCGCTGCCGCGCGGCCGGTTGGGGCCTTCATCAGGCTGCGTGCGGGCATAGCCCATGGCCGCAGGCTGGGTGGGTGCTTCGTAGAACTGCGGCGTGCGGCGAGGTGAGGGCGAGGCCAGGCCGTCGCCCACCATCTGCTGCTCGATCTCGTCGATCTTGGCCTTGACGCCGCTGTCGGGTTTGGCGCCGCTTTCCTGCATGCGGGCTTCGGAGTCGTCGAGCCGCGATGAGCCACCCAAGGCCGCCAGTTGATCGCCGGTGAGGCCTTCGCGACGCACCTTGCGCAGCATGTCGAACTCGCGCTTGCGCACGAAGTCGTTGCGCCGCTTGCGCTCGATCATGGCCTTCAGCTCGGACTTGGCGTATTCGCTCTCGCGTGCGTCTTCAGCAGGCACACCGAGCTGAGCCCAGTCGGTGGCCGGGTTGGCCACGAACTTGACAACCTTTCGGAAAAAGCTGCTGCTGTCTTTCGGATCCGCCATGTCGGAGAAGGGTCGTGGGCGGCGACGGTCAGTCGCCGAACATCTTCTGCTTCAGCTCGCGCCGTTGCTGGGCTTCGAGGGACAGTGTAGCGGTCGGGCGGGCGATGAGGCGGCCCAGGCCGATGGGTTCGCCAGTTTCGTCGCAGAAACCGTAGTCGCCCGCATCGATTCGGCCGAGCGACTGCGAAATATTATTCAGCAGTTTTCGCTCACGGTCGCGGGTGCGCAGCTCCAGGGCATGCTCTTCTTCGATGGTGGCGCGGTCGGCCGGGTCGGGCACGATGGAAGTGTCTTCGCGCAGGTGCTCGGTGGTTTCACCGGCGTTGCTCAGCAGGTCGTCCTTCAGCGTTTGCAGCTTGACGCGGAAAAACTCCAGCTGCTTCTCGTTCATGTACTCACCTTCGGGCATGGCGAGGATCTCGGCTTCGCTCAGGTCGCGACCCGACTTGGTCTTCCAGGCGTTGGCCAGCTTCGGGTCGGCCTTGTGCGCCGTTTTGGTGATGTCGATCAAGAGAGAGTTCATCTGACGGGTGGGCGGCCGCGGCGGAGCAAAGCGGTCGGCGAATCGGGACGTGGCCGGCGGAACTGGGGCCGGCGTGGATGCGGCAGCCGAGGCACGGGCTGCGGCAGACAACTTGGGTTGGGGCACTTTGACGGGCTTGACAGCCACGACAGGTGCGGGAGCGGGTACGACAGGTTTGGTCACGGCAGTTGGTTTGACGGGTACGGGCGCCGGAGCCGCCTTGGCCACCGGTTTGGCCGGGGCGATAGGCTTTGCGGCCGGCTTGGGCGCAGAGAAGGGCTTGGCTGCAGCTTTGGCTGCGACCTTGGCGACAGGTTTGGTGGTTTTTGCGGGGCTGGCTTTGGCGGTGGGCTTGGGGGCGGGTTTGGCGACGGGCTTGCTGGGTTTGGCCGGGACTTTGGGCACAGGCTTCTTGGCCGCCTGCGCCGGCTTTTTGGCCGCTGGCTTGGTGGGAGTGGGTCGCTTAACCGGGGTTTTGCTCACTGAAGTCTCCTCGCAACGGCGGTTATACCCGCTCTGCGCAGCTCTGAGTGGCCCCGCAGCCCCTGTTGGGCGCCGCGGATTGTAGCCACGTTGTTTGCCGCTGCGTCTGCATATTCAAAGCCAGCTCAAACCAGGCACTGCTCCAGGCCTTGTTCAAGGATTTCACGGGGCAAATCGAGCCCGATGAAGACCATCTTGCTGCCCTTTTTCTCACCCTTCGCCCAGGCTGGGCCCAGGTCACTGCCCATCAGCTGGTGCACGCCCTGGAAGATGACCTTCTTGTCGGACCCCTTCATATAGAGAACACCCTTGTAGCGCAGCATCTTGGGGCCGTAGACCTGCACGATGGAGCCCAGGAAGTCTTCCAGCTTGGCCGGGTTGAAGGCCTTGTCCGACTTGAAGACGAAGGATTTGACGTCGTCGTCGTGCGCATGGTGGTGCGGGTGGTCGCA
>NZ_JANOCG010000412.1:0-6592 GCF_031412075.1 Rhizobacter sp. | reverse complement strand
CATCAAGAAACAGTTCATCGACATTCTGGAGTGGACGGAGTCTGGCGACGGCGTGCTCGCCTGGCGCTACCCGATGGCGGGCAACGAAATCCAGTACGGCGGCTCGCTCACCGTGCGCGAGTCGCAGATGGCCGTCTTCGTCAACGAAGGCAAGGTGGCCGACGTGTTCGGCCCCGGCATGTACAAGCTGACCACGCAGACCCTGCCGGTGCTCACCTACTTGAAGAACTGGGACAAGCTGTTCCAGAGCCCGTTCAAGAGCGATGTGTACTTCTTCAGCACGCGCCAGCAGATCGACCAGCGCTGGGGCACGACCCAGCCGGTGACCATCCGCGACAAGGACTTCGGCGCCGTGCGTCTGCGTGCCTTCGGCAACTACGCCTACCGCATCGTCGACCCGAAGCTCTTCCACACCGAGATCTCGGGCACCCGCGACACCTACACCGTGAGCGAGCTCGACGGCCAGTTGCGCGGCCTGATGCTGCAGCACATCTCCGACGCGGTGGCATCGAGTGGCGTGGCCTTCCTCGACCTCGCGGCCAATCAGGTCGAGTTTGCCAAGGCCTTGCAGGAGGCCACAGCGCCCTCGTTCGAGAAGCTGGGCTTGAAGCTCGAAGCGGTGACGATGCAGAGCGTCTCGCTGCCCGAAGAGCTGCAGAAGATCCTCGACCAGAAGATCGGCATGGGCATGGTCGGTGGCGACATGGGCAAGTTCATGCAGTACCAGACGGCGCAGGCCATTCCGAAGTTTGCCGAGGGCTCAGGCTCGGGCGGTGGTGGCATTGCCGGCGACGCCATGGGCCTGGGCGCCGGCGTGGCGCTGGGCCAGGTGATGGCGCAACAGCTCTCACAGGGTCTGCAAGGCCAACCCGCGGCACCGGCCGCTGCGGCCGCGCCGATCCGGGCCGACGACGTGATGGCCACGCTTGAAAAACTGGGCGAACTCAAGGTCAAGGGCATCCTGACGCAGGAAGAGTTCGACGCCAAGAAGGCCGAGCTGCTCAAGAAGCTGGTGTAGCCGCGCCCGCCGCTCTTGGCCACCGACCCCAGCCCTCAGCGCGCATCCCGGGCCGCGTGCCCCAACTGCGGGGCGCCGGTCGAGTTCCGCTCGGCCGCGTCGGCCTTCGCGGTGTGCAGCTTCTGCCGCAGCACCGTCGCACGTGAGGGCGACGCGCTGCGCAAGATCGGCGAGAGCGCCGAACTTTTCGACGATCACTCCCCTTTGCAGCTGGGTGCGACCGGCAGCTACCAAGGCGCTGCGTTCACGCTCGTCGGGCGACTGCAATACCGCTACAAGGACGGCACCTGGAACGAGTGGCATGCCCTGTTCGACTCTCAGCGCAGTGGCTGGCTGAGCGAAGACAACGGCCGCTACGTTATTGCCTTTGACGCGCCGCTCGACGGCGAGGTGCCTGCCGCCGACACGCTGCGTCCCGGCACTCAACAGATCGTCGCTGGCCAGAGCTGGACGACCGCGTCGGTCAACGTTGCCAAGCTGATCGCCGCACAGGGCGAACTGCCCTTCAAGCCCAACACCGAACGCGGTTTTGTGGTGGCCGACCTGCGCAGCACACGCGACGAAGTGGGCACGCTCGACTACAGCGACGCGGCCGCACCCAAGTGGTCGGTGGGCCGCTCGGTGGCCATCAGCCAACTCGCGATGAGTGGTTTGGCCGACAACACGGAAAAAACACTCAAGGCGCGCAGCGTCCAGTGCCCGAGCTGCGGCACCTCGTTGGAGATCAAGCTCTCGACGACGCAGTCCATTGCCTGCCACCAGTGCCACGCGGTGGTCGATGTGTCGCAGGGTGTGGGCGGCGACCTCGCGCACTATGCGCAGAACGACGGTGACGAGCCGTTGATTCCCTTGGGCAGCGTCGGCAGCCTCGCGTTGGGAGGCAAGCCCGCGAAGCCCTGGCAGGTGGTGGGCTACGCCGAGCGTGCCGAGGTGGGTGAAGACGAGCCCAGCAGCTGGCGCGAATACCTGCTGTACCACCGCGAAGAGGGTTTTGCCTTTCTCGTCGACGCCGAAGACGGCTGGAGCTGGACGGCGCCGCTCACCGGCGTGCCCACCGCCTCGGGCCAGAACGTGCGCTACCAGGGCGCGATGTATCGCAAGCTCTACGACTACAGCGGGCGTGTCACCTACGTGCTGGGCGAGTTCTACTGGCAGCTCAAGCGCGACGAACTCACCCGCAATACCGACTACCAGGGCGAGGGTGCGGCCAAGGACAAGCGCCTCAACTGCGAGCGCACCGAGGGCGAGGTGGTCTGGTCGGGCGGCGAGTCGCTCGACTCCGACGTGGTGCTGAAAGCCTTCCGTCTTTCGCCCGACCAGAGTGCGGCGTTCAAGCGTGACGCCACGCCCACCTCGGGCAATGCGGCCAGCTTGCTGGCCAAGGTGTTCTTCTGGGTCTTCGTGGTCGTGGTGCTGTTGATGATGTTCCGCTGCAGCGACGACAACAGCCGCGACTGCAACGCCGTGCGCGACAGTTACGGCGAAGCTTCGCAGGAGTACCAGAATTGCCTCGCCAGCAACCGCAGCAGCTCGCGCACCAGCGGTGGTTCTTTCGGTGGTTTTTCAAGCGGAGGGGGCCACAAGTGATGACTTCGCCGCGCCGCCGCCAACACGTTTTCTCAAGGAGACTCGCATGATCGGAATCGAATGGTTGAAGCCTGCCATGTTCTTTGGCTCGATCCTCTACGCGCTGATCGGCGTGGTGGTGTTCTGGATCAGTTTTGCCATCGTCGACAAGTTCACGCCGTACGACCTGTGGGGTGAGCTGGTCGAGAAGAAGAACGTGGCGCTGGCGATCGTGGTCGGTGCGAAGTGCATCGCCATCGGACTCATCGTTTCAGCAGCCATTCACGGCTGATGTCATTGCGCGTTGATCGCCGTGTCAGCCACTGACACGGCCGCCGTGCCGCCCATCCGGCCAGCCGAAGTGGCCCTGCTGGCCTCGGTCTTCGTCGTGGCCGCCTGCGGGCTGCTCTACGAGCTGGTGGCAGGTGCGCTCGCGAGCTACCTGCTCGGCGACTCGATCCTGCAGTTTTCCACCATCATCGGCAGCTACCTGTTTGCGATGGGGATCGGCTCCTACCTCTCGCGCTTCTTCGAGCGCCAGCTGGTCGCGCACTTTCTGCGCATCGAGCTGCTGGTGGGCCTGATCGGAGGGTTGATGCCGGCGGTGCTGTTCTCGCTCCAGACGCTGCCGACGTCGTCGTTCCGCTTCGTCTTGTATTCGCTGGTGCTGTTGATCGGCACGCTGGTGGGGCTGGAGATCCCGCTGGTCATGCGCATCCTCAAGCGCCACTTCAGCGAACGTTATGCGCTGAAAGACCTGGTCTCGCAGGTGCTCACCTTTGATTACCTCGGCGCGCTGGCGGTGGCCATCGCCTTCCCCTTGCTGCTGGTGCCGCAGCTCGGCCTCGTGCGCACCGGGGCGGTGTTCGGGCTGCTGAACGTGGGCGTGGCCGCGTGGGCCATGTGGCTCTTTCGCAGCGAGCTGCGCCGCCTGTCGGCGCACGTGATCGCCTGCCTCGCGGTGGTGGGAGCGCTGCTCGCCGCGCTGGCCAGCGCCGACCGCATCAGCACCTGGGCCGAAGACCGCTTCTACGGCGACCGCATTCTCTACAGCGAGACCAGCGCCTACCAGCGCGTGGTGGTCACGGCCAGCCGTGTCGGCGTGCGGCTGTTCCTCAACGGCAACCTGCAGTTCCATTCACGCGACGAATACCGTTACCACGAGGCGCTGGTGCACCCCGCGATGGCGGCGCACGGTGCGCCCAAACGGGTGTTGGTGCTCGGGGGCGGCGACGGCATGGCAGTGCGCGAGGTGCTCAAGTACCCCAGCGTCGAAGAGGTGACGCTGGTCGAGCTCGACCCGCACATGACAACGTTGTTAGCCGAACAACCGATGCTGCGCCAGCTCAACGCTGACGCATTGCGCTCGCCCAAGCTGCGCATCGTCAACGGCGACGCGTTTGCATGGTTGGAACAGAACAGGGAAACGCACCCCGGCAGCTTCGACGTGATCGTGGTCGACTTCCCCGACCCCACCAACTTTTCCATCGGCAAGCTCTACACCACCAGCTTCTATTCGCTGGTCGACGCCCATCTCTCGGCTTCAGGTTATGCGGTGATGCAAACCACTTCGCCACTGATCGCGCGCAAGAGCTACTGGACGGTGGCGACCACCATCGAGGCCACCGGCCTGCAGACCACGCCCTACCACGTGCACGTGCCGAGCTTCGGCGAGTGGGGCTTCATCCTGGCGAGTCGCCGGCCGTTCCGCGTGCCCACGCAGCTGCCGCCCGGGTTGCGGTTTCTGACGGTAGAGGGTCTGCCGGCGATGCTGCAGTTCCCGCCCGACATGGCCCGGGTGCCTGCCGAAGTCAACCGCCTGTCGAACCAGGTGCTGGTGCAGACCTTCGAAGAAGAATGGGGCCGGGTGCACGAATGAGCTGGCGCCGGCGCACGCTGCTCGGCGCCGCAGCGTCATGGCCGCTGGTGGCGTCGTGCCGCCGGGCCGCCGAGCCGCGCTACGAAGGCGGCTGGGTGGGAACACAACACGAGCGTGGCCACCGTCTGCGCGACCTCACAAGCGACAGCCTGCCGGCACCCGCCGCGCAGCACCGTGTTGAAGTGCTGATCGTGGGCGCCGGCGTGGCCGGTCTCGCGTGCGCACGGGCCCTGGCGCGCAAGGGCGTGGCCGACGTGCACCTGCTCGACCTGGAAGACACCGCCGGTGGCAACAGCCGAGGCCACCAGATCGCCGGCATGGCCTGCCCGCTCGGTGCGCATTACCTGCCGGTGCCGGGCGAGCAGGCGATTGAAGTGATTGAGCTGCTCGAAGAGCTGGGCGTCAGCCGCATCGAACACGGCCAGCGCATCTACGACGAACGCCACCTGTGCCACAGCCCGCAAGAACGTTTGTTCATCGACGGTCAGTGGCAAGAGGGTTTGTTGCCGGTGGTGGGCCAGAGCGACGAAACGCTCTCGCAGTACCGCCGCTTCAGCACGCTGGTGGCGCAGGCCGGCAAGACGCTCGGCTTCAGCATGCCCACCTCGCGCGCGCCGTGGACGGCGGGGCACGATGCGCTGGACGCCGTCACCTTCAGCGTCTGGCTTGACGCACAAGGCCTCGTGGCCGCCCCGCTGCGCAGCTACCTCGACTACTGCTGCCGCGACGACTACGGCGCCACCTCGGCGCAGGTGTCGGCCTGGGCCGGCCTGCACTACTTCGCCAGCCGCCACGGCTTTCACGCCCCTGGCGCCGACGAGGCCGACGAGCGCGAAGGCGTGCTCACCTGGCCGCAAGGCAATGCCTGGCTGACCGAGCGCTTGGCCGCGCCGCTGCGCGAGCGCCTGCACGGCGGCAAGCTGGTGCTGCGCGTGGTGGAGAACAAGCACGACGTGGCGGTCGACGTGTGGGACGCCCGCGCCCAGCGCAGCGAGCGCTGGACGGCGACGCAGGTGGTGATGGCCACGCCCTTGTTCATCACCGCGCGGGTGTTGGCCTCGCCCCTCGGCGCCTTGCAGCAAGCCGCGTCGCAGCTGCGTTACGCCCCCTGGCTGGTGGCCAATTTGCACCTCGACGAGGTGTTGGCCGACCGCGGCGGCGCGCCCCCGTCTTGGGACAACGTGATCCACGCCGGCCCTTCGCTCGGCTATGTGGACGCCATGCACCAGAGCACCCGGCCGCACCCCGGCCCGACCGTGCTCACCAGCTACTGGGCGCTGGGCGGTGACTCGGCAGAGCAACTGAGGGCGCAACGCGCGCGCCTGCTCAACGACCACTGGTCGGTGTGGGCCAGCGCCGTGCTCAAGGACCTGGCGCAAGCCCACCCCGACCTGCCGGCCAAGGTGAAGCGCATCGACCTGATGCGCTACGGCCACGCCATGAGCATCCCCGCGCCGGGTGTGCGCGGCAGCGCGGCGCTGAAGGCCTTGTCAGAGATGAAGGGCCACGTGCGCTTTGCGCACAGTGACCTGGCGGGTTATTCGGTGTTTGAAGAGGCGTACTTCTCTGGCCACCGGGTTGGGCAGGCACTTGCCAGGTAGCAGCCATCAGACTCTTTGATGCCACAAGCGGCCCCGGGTCAATGCGGAGAGGTCATACTGGTTCGGTTCTGAACCATCTGGGGTTCAGTCGTTTCATGAAAACACCGTCTTCCGCTCATGGAACCGCCGCCTGGCTGGCGGTGGTGCGTGCCTATCACCTGTGCGACGCGGTGATGAGCACGCGCCTGACTCGCCTGGGCGTGAAGCTGCCCGAGCATGAGGTGCTGGCCAACCTGAGCACCTCGCCGGGCATCAGCCAGCAGATGCTGGCCGAGCGCAGCTTTTCGGCCAAGAGCCACACCAGCATGCTGCTCAAGCAGATGGAAGCGAGCGGCCTGGTGCGGCGCGAGGTCGACCCCGCCGATGCGCGGGCCAAGCTCTTGTTCCTCACGCGAGCGGGCGCAGCGCTCGCGCGCAAGACGATGAAGTTGCAGGCCGAGGTGGTGAGCGCCATGGCGGCCACGCTCACCGTCAAGGAGCTCGATCTGGTGGAGCGGTTGATGGCACCCGCCTGCGAGGTGCTGCAGG
>NZ_JANOCG010000411.1:0-4348 GCF_031412075.1 Rhizobacter sp. | reverse complement strand
GCCGCACGCCGCCGGCCCCCGCAGCCCGATAAGACCGATCTCGATCAGGCCAAGCTGGAGATTCATCGGGAGC
Organism: Rhizobacter sp.; assembly: GCF_031412075.1. Classification (GTDB taxonomy): domain Bacteria; phylum Pseudomonadota; class Gammaproteobacteria; order Burkholderiales; family Burkholderiaceae_C; genus Rhizobacter. The sequence continues at coordinate 4,275 of NZ_JANOCG010000411.1, read as the reverse complement.
GTGCTGTTCAGCGGCGCACGATGGCGCCATCGACGATCTTCACGCGCGCACCCACCAGCAGCACCGGGTCGACCGCGTGGTCGAAGTTCTTGGTGCCACCGTCGTCCAGGTCGACCGTGACGCGGTAGACCGTGGTCTTCTCCCTGGCGTTCTGGATGCGGTTGCCTGCGTAGGCGCCGCCGACGGCACCGACCACGCGGGCGATGTTCTTGCCCGACCCGCTGCCCACCTGGTTGCCGATCACAGCGCCGATCACGCCGCCGGCGACGGTGCCCAGCACATTGCGCGAGCTCTCGTCATCGATCTCGGCCTTGCCGACCGCCGTCACGACACCACAGCCAGCACCGACCATGTCAGCGCGGCGTTCCTCGCGGCGCTCATCGCGTTCGCTGCGGTCGCCGCGCTCACTGCGGTCGCAGCCGTAAGTGTCTTTGACCGCCACCTCGTTACGCACGAAGCGCTGGCTCGTCTCCTTCTGCCCGACCTTCAGAAAGCCGGTGGCGACCAGGTTGCCACGCAGTCGGTCCTTGCGGGACACGGTGTAGCTGCCTTCGTACAAGCCGCGGCTGACCTCCGTCAGAGGCATGCCGTTGGTGATGCCCTCGACCGCCACCCGGGCCGTGCCGCCGGGCACACCCGAGAGGGAGAACTTCAGCTCGTCGCCAGGGCGGATGCGCTCCGGCGCATTGACCGTAAAGGCCCCGATGCGTGCCGTCTGCACCGGGCTGGGCGCGCCTCGCAGCAGCGATTGGTCCAGCGTGGCATTCATTACCCGGCCATCGCGCACGATGCGAGCCGTCACCAGGCTGCTCGCCGTCAGCTGGTCACGCGTGCGAACGGTGTAGTCGCCTTCGTAGACTCCGGGTCGCACCTCGTTCAGGCGCACGCCGGAGGTAGCGCCGCCGATCTGCAGCGTGACCTCCGACCCCGGCGTGGCCGAGAGCCTGAAGGCCAATTCGGTTCCGGGTGTCAGGGCGCGCACTTGTTCGACGCTGAAGCTGTCGGCGGTGACGGTCGCAACCGTCTCTGCGTGGGCAGACATGCCCACGGTCAGCGGCAAGGCAGCAGCCAGTGCAAGGACAAGCACGGACAGTCGTGAGGGCAGGTTCATCAGGGGCCTCCAGCGCGCCACGAAATGGACGCGTGTCCTGAATCAACGCGGTACATGTCGGCGCAGCCGACAGGGAAAACAAACAATAGATGGCTTGTTGTGTGCGGTAGCGAACTGACAAGTTCTCACCGTGTGGACGAACGCCGACAGACCCTCTCGGCCAACGGCAACGGCGCCGACCTGTTGTGAGGTCGGGCGAGTGCGGGCAGACGACCAAAAGCGTTATGTAGTTGGTGATATAACCCTGGCCGTGAAGCCCCGCCGCACACCACCCCGCCTCACCGGCCACCTCGAAGTCAGCACCGACCTGGGTGCGTTTCTGGGCGACAAGCGCGTGCGGCTGCTGGAGGCGATCGGCGAACACGGCTCCATCTCGCAGGCCGCCAAACACGTGCCCTTGTCTTACAAGGCCGCGTGGGACGCGGTCGATGCGATGAACAACCTGGCCGACACGCCGCTGGTTGAGCGCAGCACCGGCGGCCGCTCCGGTGGTGGCACGCTGCTCACCGACCATGGCCGCAGGGTGATCGCGCTCTACCGGGCGGTCGAGGCGGAACACCAGATCACGCTCGATCGCCTGGCGACCCGGTTTGCGTCGGAGCCGGTGGGTGACGTGCATACCTTTCAGCGGCTGCTGCGCCGCATGTCGGTGCGCACCAGCGCGCGCAACCAGTTCGTCGGCACGGTGAGCGCCCTGCGCGAAGGGCCGGTCGACGTCGAGGTGCTGTTGCGCATTGACGAACACCTGGAGCTGGCCGCCGTGGTGACGCACGATTCGGCCGAGCGGCTGGGGCTGGTGGCCGGGGCCGAGGTGATCGCCCTGGTCAAGGCCTCGTCGCTTCTGCTGCTGACCGACGAGCGGCTGCGCATCAGCGCACGCAATCGGCTGTGGGGCGAGGTGAGCCGCATCGTCGACAGCCCCGTCAACGCCGAGGTCACGCTCGATCTGGGCAAGGGCCGCAGTGCGGTGGCGGTGGTGACACACGAGTCGATGCAGTCGCTCGGGCTGGCGGTGGGTGTGCGCGCTTGTGCGGCGTTCAAGGTGTCGAGCGTGATCCTCGCGGTGATTGATTGAATGACAGGGAGCGGTGAAACGATGAAGGGCAATCTCAAAACGTGGTTGTCGGTGGCTGTGGCCATGCTGGTGGCCACTGCGGCGCAGGCGGGCGAAGTGTCGGTGGCGGTGGCTGCCAATTTCGCCGGGCCGATGTCGGCCATGAGCGAAGCCTTCACGGCGGCCACGGGCCACAGCCTGAAGACGTCGGTGGGCGCCACCGGCAAGTTCTATTCGCAGATCGCCGCCGGGGCCCCGTTCGAGGTGTTGATCTCGGCCGATGACGAAACCCCGACGAAGCTGATCGCCGACGGCTTGGCTGTGCCCAACACGCAGTTCACCTACGCCATCGGCAAGCTGGTGTTGTGGAGCGCGCAGCCGGGTTATGTGGATGACCAAGGTGCGGTGCTCGCTGCAGGCAAATTTGCCCACGTCTCTATCGCCAACCCGAAGACGGCGCCCTATGGCCGCGCGGCGCTCGAGGTGCTGAAGGCGCGTGGCCTGGGCGACAGCCTCGCGCCCAAGCTGGTGACGGGCGAGAGCATCGGCCAGGCCTTCCAGTTTGTGGCCACCGGCAATGCGGAGCTGGGCTTCGTGGCGCTGTCGCAGGTGGTGGTGCCGGGCAAGCCGGCCAGCGGTTCCTACTGGCTGGTGCCGTCTGCGTTGTACGGCGAGATCCGGCAAGACGCGGTGCTGCTCAAGCGCGGCGAGAAGAACCCGGCCGCAGCGGCCTTGTTGGCGTATCTGAAGAGCGCGCCGGCCAAGGCGCTGATCCAGTCTTACGGTTATGGGCCCTGAGGTCCGCCTGCCGGCATGACCGCAGACGCCTGGTCGGCCGTCAGGCTCACCGCCGAGCTGGCGGCGCTGAGTACCGTGCTGCTGCTGCTGCTGGGCACACCGCTCGCGTGGTGGCTGGCGCGCACACGCTCGCGGCTGAAGCCCTTGTTCGCGTCGCTGGTGGCCATGCCGCTGGTGCTGCCGCCGTCGGTGCTGGGCTTCTACCTGTTGCTGTTGATGGGGCCGCAGGGGCCGGTGGGTCAGCTCACGCAGTCGCTCGGCCTGGGGCGTTTGCCCTTCACCTTCAGCGGCCTGGTCGTGGCCTCGGTGATCTACTCACTGCCTTTTGTGGTGCAGCCGCTGCAGCAAGCCTTCGAGGCGGTGCCCGAGCGTTTGCTCGAAGCCGCAGCCACCTTGCGCGCGTCGCCGTGGGATCGGTTTGTGAGCGTGGCGCTGCCGCTGGCGCGGCCGGGCTTCGTCACCGCCAGCGTGCTGGGCTTTGCGCACACCGTGGGCGAGTTTGGTGTGGTGCTGATGATTGGCGGCAACATCCCCGGTGCAACGCGGGTGTTGTCGGTTGCGATCTACGGCCATGTGGAGGCCGGCGAGTTTGCGCAGGCGCATTGGCTGGCGGCGGGCATGGTGGCGTTTGCGATGGTCGTGCTGGTGACGCTGTACATCGTCAACCGGCCGCGCCGTGCCGATGATGCGGAGCCCGCGCGGTGATCGACGCCAGCTTGCGCCTGCAGCGAAACGGCTTTCTGCTGGATGTGCAACTCGCCATTCCGTCGCAAGGGGTCACCGCGCTGGTCGGCCCCTCGGGCTGCGGCAAGACCACGGTGCTGCGCGCACTGGCCGGGCTGGAGCATGTGGCCGGGCGCGTGGCGATCGACGGCGAGCTGTGGCAAGACGACGCCACCGGCCGCTTCGTGCCCACACACCAACGCCCGCTCGGTTATGTGATCCAGGAGTCGGCACTGTTCCCGCACCTCGACGTGCGCGGCAACTTGCACTACGGGCGCAAGCGCAGCGCCAAGGAGTCGCAGCGCATTGCGCTGGATGCCGTGGTCGAGCTGCTGGGCATCGGGCATTTGCTGGCGCGCTCGCCCGCCACGCTCTCGGGTGGCGAACGCCAGCGGGTGGCGATTGCACGCGCGCTGGCCACCGGCCCGCGGCTCTTGTTGATGGACGAGCCGCTCGCCGCGCTGGATGCCGCGCGCAAGGCCGAGATCCTGCCCTACCTGGAGCAGCTGCACCGCGAGCTGTCGATGCCCATCGTCTACGTGACGCATGCGATGGACGAAGCCGCCCGCCTGGCCGACCACCTGGTGCT
>NZ_JANOCG010000410.1:0-3564 GCF_031412075.1 Rhizobacter sp. | reverse complement strand
CGAGTCACCGTTCGTCCAGGGCATTCCCCCGCTCACCGTTCGCCCTGAGGTATCGAAGGGCCAGCAGTGGACGGCGCACCCTTCGATACCTCAGGGCGTACGGAGTGAAATAAGCGCGGCCTGCGCTTGGCCGGCACGGCCGCCGCAGCCTTGCCCAGCGGCGGCTTCCCCGAAGCCTCGGGCCGTGTGGTTTCGCCGGGCGCGAGTGTGAACAGCTTGGCCGCGCGGCCTTTCAGTTCCAGCAGCTCATTGGGCGTCACCGAGTACTGCCCCGTCATCAGGTCGACCTGGATGCCGAACTCCACTTCCTTCTTGCCGTTGGAGAGCGTGCCCGAGGTGAACTCGTACTCCGCGTCTTCAGCCGGCAGGCCCTGGGTCGAGGCGTCGTAGTTTTCGTATTCCACGCTGCGAATCTCGCCACTGGCCAGGTCGAGCATGCCGCTGGATTTGATGACGCTGTCGCTCAGCTCGTCGGTGATGGTGATCGGCAGTTTGAGGTCCACGGCAGGTCTGTGTGTTGGGCTGGGGTGGGGATTCTAGGTTCCCCAGCCACACCCCAACGCAGACGGCGCTAGACCGTCTGGAAGTAGAACCGGTAGTCTGCGTTGTCATGCAGCATGCCGGCGGCAGCCAGATTGCTGTTGGCCGGGGTGCCCTCCAGGGTCAGCATCGGGATGGAGTTCCACGCGTATTGGTAGGCGTTGGCTGCGCGGTTGAAGGAGCCTTGGTAGAACTCGGTGTTGCTGCCGAGCCTGAACGCGTAGATCCGGTAGGCAAGGCCGTCGTGCAGCATGCCCCAGCGTGACCAATCGGTATCAGGCGGGAACCCGGTGACCGCGATGATTGGCAGCGAGTTGTGGCCGTAGCGGTAGGTCGTGGTTCCGGGCACCCAAGCCGCCTGGTAGAGGGTGTTTCGGTCTCCGAGGCGGCGCATGTAGAGCCGGTAGTCGCTGCCATCGTGCAGCATCTGGAAACTGCTTGCGTCGGTGTCGGCAGGAAAGTCAACCAGCGTCAGCTGTGGGATCGAGTTGTGCCCGAACGCATACGTGCCGCCATCGAACCCGAACTGGTAGAGCGTGTTGCTGCTGCTGCCGCGAAAGCAGTAGAAGCGGTAAGTCGTGCCGTCGTGCAGCATGGCCCAGCGGCGCAAGTTGGCATCGGCTGGGGCACCCGTGATCTGGATGTTCGGAATCGAGCGGAAGCCGAATCGGTAGATCGCCGTTCCATTGACCCACGCGAACTGGTTCAAAGAGGGCATCGTGTTCTCCTTGTGCGCTGGCGACGCTGCGTTACGGGTTTTGGGTTCTCTTGCCCGTGCGCGCTGAAGCGAGCGGCCGCGCACGATCGGCTCGATCATCGGCAGTGCACTGCCTGAAGGCATCCTCCCGTTTATGGAGGGGCCGTTCAAACCACCCGCCGCCCCCTCACCCATGTCTCTCGCACCACAGGGTGTTCGCCCAGCGACTTCACGCGGATGAGGTCGCCCCGCAGCCCCGCCGCGATTTCCCCCCGGTCATGGATCCCCACGGCCCGCGCCGGGTTGCGGCTCACCACGTTCGCTGCCTCCGGCAACGAAAACCCACCCTCTTGCGTGAGCCGCCACGCTGACTGCAGCAGGCTGCCCGGCACATAGTCGGACGAGAGCGCGTCCAGCACGCCCTCGCGCGCCAGCTCCATCGCAGAGACGTTGCCCGAGTGTGAGCCACCGCGGATCACGTTGGGGGCACCGGCCACGGTGCACAGACCGAGCGCCTTGGCGCGCCGCGCCGCCGCGAGTGTGGTGGGGAACTCGCTCATGCTCGCGCCCAGCGCATGCGCTTCGTCCACATGGTCGACGGTGGTGTCGTCGTGTGTGGCCAATGCCACCGAGTGGGTGCGCGCGAAATCGGTGAACCAGGCGCGGTTGGGGTGCGCATGCAGGGCCTGGCGCTGGGGTGCGATGCGCATCTCGTCGTTGAATTGCGCATCGCTCCAGCCTTTCTTGCCGGTGTAGTAGATGCGGGCGTGTTCGATGTCGGTCCATTGCCGCTGGCCGGGCGTGTGGTCCATCAGCGAGATCAATCGCAGGCGCGGGTGGCGTGCAAACGGCGCGAAGAGTTCTTGCGCGTTGGGTGCCGGCAGCTCGCAGCGCACGTGGATCAGGTGGTCGGCGCGCAGCAGGCCGGCGGCCTCCAGCGTGTCGAGCACCTCCAGCAGCGCGCTCTGGTCGCGCGAGCGAAAACCGTCGCCATACGGGTCGCCCACGCCGATGGCGTCGAGCACGGTGGTGATGCCGGCGGCGGCCACCTCGGCGTCGTGCGCCTGCACGGCCCCCAACATCGGGAAGTTGACCTTGGGTCGCGGCGTGACGTGGCGCTCCAGGTTGTCGGTGTGCACTTCCACCAGGCCGGGCAGCAGAAAGTCGCCGTCGAGGTCGTGCGCGTGGGCCACCGAGCTGGGGCCGGCGCTGATGTCGGCGATCAGGCCGTCGCGCAGGCGCACGCTGCCGTGCAGCACTTCGTTGGCGAGCACGATGCGCGCGTTGCTCAGGATCAGTTCGCTCATGTGGTTCATCTCTCTCTGCTCATTTCAGCACGGCGCACCCTTCGACGGACGGGCCTTCGACAGGCTCAGGCCCTGCTCAGGGCGAACGGAGGTGGCGGGCATTTTGTGCCGTGCGAACGGAGGCGGTGGGCGGCATGCCATCTATCGAATCGAAACACAACGGCTGGCCACCGCGTCACGCACTTCTTCGTCGTGGAAGATGCCCACCACTGCCGCACCGGCCGCGCGCGCTTCGTGGATCAGCTCGATCACCACCCGCCGGTTGGCGGCGTCGAGCGAAGCAGTAGGCTCGTCGAGCAGCAGCAGCCGCGCCGGCTCGATGAAGCCGCGCGCAATGTTGACACGCTGCTGCTCACCACCTGAGAAGGTGGCGGGCGGCAGCTCCCACAGGCTCTCGGGCAGGTTCAGGCGCTGCAACAGCGCGCGCGCCTCAACGCGGGCGGTCTCTTGCAGGGCTTCAGCATCTTGATCGGGGCGCGCCTGCAGCCAGCGCTCGGCCACCACGTCGACCGCCGGCACGCGTGGCACGGCGCGCAAGAACTGGCTCACATAGGCGATGTCGCGTTGGCGCAGTTTCAGCATTTGTTGCGGGGTGGCAGAAGCGATGTCGATGCGCCCATCGTTCGCATGCAGCCAGATCGAGCCGCTGTCGGCGCCGTAGCTGCCGTAGAGGCATTTCATCAGCGTCGACTTGCCCTGGCCCGAGGCGCCGAGCAGGGCCACACACTCGCCGGGCTCGACGCTGAGTGACACCTGCTTGAGCACCGGCAGCTCGAGGCCGCCGCGCAGGTGCAGGGTGAAGTGTTTGCAGAGCGATTCGACGTGCAGCATGGCGGGTGTGTTCAAGGCGCGACCACCGACGACACCAGCAGTTGCGTGTAAGCGTGCTGCGGATCGTCGAGCACACGGTCGGTCAGGCCTTGTTCTACGATGCGGCCTTCGCGCATCACCAGGGTGCGGTGTGCGAGCAGGCGTGCCACGCCGAGGTCGTGCGTGACGATGAGGGCCGAGAGGTGCATG
>NZ_JANOCG010000409.1:0-7102 GCF_031412075.1 Rhizobacter sp. | reverse complement strand
GCGGCGCTCACCACCCTGCGTGCGGGCTCGAACTCATCGGTCTGAATGCTCATGTCGCATTATGAGCAGGCCGCCCCTGGCACAATCGCGCCCCATGTCACGCCGCCCCTTGTCCACCCGCTTTGCCCTTTGGCTGGCAATGTGCGCCTTGCTGCTCAAGGCGGCGGTGCCCATGCTGGCGAGCGTGTCGGCGCAAGCGCAGGGCAAGACGCTGGTCGAGGTGTGCACGGTCTACGGTGTGGCCACGGTCGCGCTTGAAGACCAGGGCTCGCAGCCCGCGCCCGAGCATGCCCAGGCCCACAGCGGTGACCATTGCACACTGACCGCACTGATGGCGTTTGCCGCGCCCGAGACGCAGCCGCTGGCCGTGCCGGCGGCGCACGCGAGCACAGCAAGCTCCCTTTCCCACCCCTCTCCCCAGGCGCCCGATGCGTGCGCCACCTGGGTCGCCCGACTGAAACACGGGCCACCCGCTTTCGTCTGAACCCACCGTCGTTGGCCGGCTGACACGCCGGCCTCGTGTGTTGCGCCCGCGCTGGTTTGCGGGCCTGTTCAGGTTGAAGGTTTCATGGAAACGAACAGCACCTCGCCCGCCTTCCGGCGCGGCCGATGGGCGGCTGGCCTGCTGGCCGCCGTGTGCCAATGGCAGCCGCGTGTGCCGCACCGCTTCGACCAACACTGGACAGCATCGCTCGGCCTCGACAACCTCGGCAACGCCACCTACTGGGCCTTTCACCCCTACACCCAGCGCACCCTGCACGCTGAGTTGAAATTCAACCACTGACCTTGGAGACCTCGATCATGAAACTGACCCGCCCTCTCGTTCGCGCCCTCGCCCTCGCCACGCTGGGCCTGGCCGCACTGGCTGCGCAAGCCCACTCGTTCAAGCTGGGGGCCATCGACATCGGCCACCCCTATGCCCGTGCCACCGCACCGGGCCAGCCTTCGGGAGGCGGCTACCTGACGCTGAGCAATGCCGGCGCCAACGACCGCCTGCTGTCGGCCTCGGCCGACGTGTCCAAGTCGGTGGAGTTGCACACCATGAGCATGGAAGGCGACGTGATGCGCATGCGCCAGCTCGACGCCGTCGAGCTGCCCGCCGGCAAGATGGTGGAGTTCAAGCCCGGCGGCCTGCACATCATGTTCATCGGTCTGAAAGCGCCGCTCAAGAAGGGCGACAAGTTCCCGCTGAAGCTGAAGTTCGAGAAGGCGGGCGAGGTCACGGTGCAGGTGAACGTGGAGGCGCCCGACACCTCCCACAAACACTGAGCAGCTCTAACCCTTCAGCATCCCCATGGCTTTGACGAGGCTGCGGCGCATGCGGTTGAACGACTTTTGCAGCATGCCGATCTCGTCCAACCGGGTTTCGGAGAACTCGGCCAGCGACATGTCGCCCTGGCTCACGCGGCGGGCCGCGTGGGCCACTTCGCGCACCGGTCGCACCACCAGCCGTTGCAGCAGCCAGTTCAGCACCAGGAACAGCACGACGAACACCGCGACCAGCGCGCCGGTGAAGGTGAGGAAAAGCTGCTTGGCCTTTTCTTGCGGCAAGGCAATCGGCACCGCCACCACCTGAGCGCCGACGACCTCGTTGAGTTGCCAACCAAAGCCGTTGGCCGGGCCGTACCTGGCCAGCAGGCTCGGGGGCGCAGCGGCCGGCGTGCTGTGGCAAGCCAGGCAGGCCGCGTTGGTGATGCGAATGGGGCGGGCCACGTAGAACAGGCCGCCCTGTGCCCCGGCGACCTCGCCTGACAGCTCCGTGGTCTGGGGGTCTGCACGGAAGCGCTCCACCACGTCTTTTTCCCAGGCCGTGGGCTTGTCGCGCGGGTTGGTGGGGTTGAGGGTGGCTTCCTTGTAGCTGTAGCCGGGTTGTCTGGCGGCCAGTCGGGCCAGCGTTTCGGTGGCGGCAAAGGCGGGCACCGTCTCGGGCAGGAAGTGGCGGTCGAGCATCGGGTCGAGGTGGGGCTTGATGTTGTCCACCGTGTAGCCGCGCACCGCGATGGCCACGTCCATCATGCGCTGGGCGTCGCGCACGACTTCGGCGCTGGCGTTGGCTTGCACCATCCGGTAGACCGTGCCGCCGGCCACCACCAGCGAGAGCACGAACAGCAGCGCAAACACCAGGTTGAATCTCAGCTTCAGGTTCATGAAGGGTCTCGGCTGATGAAGGAAGCGGGTGGGGGTTCAAGCCGGACCCCGGCGGGGCTGCGGCGGCTCAGCCGTCGGTATGGGTCTTGGACGACACCGTCACCTGGCGAAAGCGCGCACGCTGCTCCTCGTTTTCGAGGTGCGACTCCAGGCGTTGCAGCAACTCACTGACCGAGTCGGCGCGCTGGGATTCCCTGTCGAGCAGCAGGTCGGCAATCGGGCCCACCTCGTGAGCCAGCGCGTCGCGCAGTCGGTCACGTTGTGCGGGGGTCATGCGAAAACTGCGCTGCAGCGGGGCGTCGAGTCCTGAAGGCGTGGTGCTGTCGAGCGCAGCGGGCGTGGTGTCGTCGGCCTCGGCGTGGCGGCGTATGGCCCAGGAGGCCAGCCACTCCTGGCGTTCTTGCACGTTGAGCAGCAAGCGGGCGGCCGAGGCCATGAACTCGTCTTCGGTGCGGGCGTGGGCCGCACAACGCAGCAGGTGGGGCTTGACGTTGGTGTTCAAGCGTTTGCGCAGCGAACGCTCCACGCGGGCAACAAGACGAGGGTTGATCAAATCGGCCATGTACCTGTGCGGTAACGCTGCGGAGTGCGCTCGAATTCTATTCGCCTGCCCCTGTGAAGGCGGGTCAATTCGGGGCACCGCCACCGCAAGCCGGTGCAATGTGTAAGCAAATTTTGCACAACGGTGCGAGTGCGAAGCACGGCTACTTGGCCAGCGACTTGAGGGCCAGCTTGATGCCATCGCTGACGCCCACGTCCTTGGGCAGGCTCTTCAAGGCGAGGGCCGCTTCGCGGTCGCTGTAACCCAGCGCCACCAGGGCCTGCAGGATGTCGCCCTGGGTGTCGCTGGCCACACTCGCCGGGCTGGCGAGGTCGGGGCCGAGCTTGCCTTTGAGTTCGAGCAGCAGGCGCTCGGCTGTTTTTTTGCCGATGCCGGGCACCTTGACCAGGCGCGCGCTCTCTTGCATGGCCACCGCCTGGGCCAGCTCGCCCACGCTCAAGCCCGACAGGATGGACAGCGCCGTGCGCGGCCCCACGCCCGAGATCTTGACCAAGAGGCGGAAGGTGGCGCGTTCTTCGTGGGTGAGGAAGCCGAACAGCACCTGCGCGTCTTCGCGCACCACGAAGTGGGTGAGCAAGGTGACACGCTCGCCGAGCGCGGGCAGGTTGTAGAAGGTGCTCATCGGCACGTCGACCTCGTAGCCGACGCCGTTTACGTCCACCAGCAGCTGGGGCGGGTTTTTTTCTGCGAGCTGACCCGAGAGTCGACCGATCATCGGCGGAACAGACCCAATCGCTGCGCTTCCAGCGCGGCCTCGGCGCGCGAGCTCACGTTGAGCTTGCGGTAGATCTGCTTCACGTAGTCGGCGATGGTGTGGCGCGACAGGTTCAGCTGCACGCCGATCTCGGGCAGCGTGAAGCCCTTGGCCACCCACAGCAGCACCTCGTTTTCGCGGTCGGTGAGCGACACGTGGGGCAGGTTCTGCGGGCGCTCCTGCGGCTTGTTCTGCTTGGCAAAGTAGGCGATCACGCGGCGCGCGATGGCCGGCGACAGCGGAGGCTCCCCCTGGCTGATGCGTTGCAGCTGCTCGACGAAGTGCTCGCGGGGTTGTTCCTTGAGCAAGTAGCCGAAGGCGCCGGCCTGCAGCGCCGGGAACAGGTGGTCGTCGTCGTCGTGGATCGTGACCACCACCGACTGCGCTTCGGGCTGGGCTTCACGCAGGGCAGCGACCACGTCGACGCCCGAGCCGTCGGGCAGGCCCAGGTCGATCAGTGCCACCTCGAAACGTTCGGCGGTGATGAGCGCCAGCGCGTCGTGCACCCGTGCGGCCTCGAAGATCTGGGCTTGCGGAAACACCTGCAAGGCCAAAGCTTTCAACCAGGCGCGGATTTCGGGCAGGTCTTCCAGCAACAGGATCTTGTTCATGGCCACCGCCTTCGAGTTAAAACGCAAGAGTGAATGCTAGCAGTCGGGGCTCACGCCGTCCCAGCGGAAGTGTGAGCCGGATCACGGTTCCGTAGCCCGGGCCCGACTCGACCAGGCATTGGCCCTGCATCTGCTTGGCGCGGTGCTTCATGCTGGCCATGCCGTGGCCGCGGTCGAGCTTGCCGTCCAGCTCCATCGGGATGCCGCGGCCGTTGTCTTGCACCACCAACACAAAGTCTTGCTGGCCCAGGCTGCAGCGCACCTTGCAGTGCGACGCCCCGCTGTGTTTGATCACATTGCTCACCGCCTCGCGCAGGATGCGCGTGGTCTGCACGAAAGCGCGCGCCGACAGCTGCTGCGTGATGTCTTCGGTGGGGCTGCGCCAGTCGACCTCGACGCCGGCCTGGCCCAGGCGCGACACCGTCTCGGCGCGCCAGTCGGCCAGCGCGTCGGCCACCGGCAGCGGCTTGCCGGTCAAGCCGCGCACCGACAGGCGCATTTCTTCGAGCGCCTCGCGCGCGAGGGTGGAGATGCGCTCCGACTCGCTGGTGTGCACGATGGTCAGGAGCTTGGCGCCCAGGTCGTCGTGCAGGTCACCGGCAATGCGCTTGCGTTCCTTCTCGGTCACCTGTTCGACACGCAGCTCGGCCATCTGCACGTAGTTGCGCTCCATCTCGGCAGTGGCTGCGGCGACTCGGCTTTCCAGCGAGTTGCGCGCCGCTTCGGCCGCCTGCAGGGCCAGGCCGAACGACTTCAGCTGCCGCGAGCCGATCAGGATGAACATGACGGGCAGCGCGAAGTGCAGCAAATGCACCGTCGGCAGCGGCAGCCAGTGGTATTGCACCGCGCGCTCCACGGCCACCAGCACGCCCAGCACGCTCAGCATGATGGCCATCGGCCAGAAGTTGGCGCGCCGGTTGTGCCAGTCGGTGTAGAGGTACAAACCGAACATCAGCACCACTTCGAACGACATCAACAGGTACCAGGCGCTGCTGACGGTGAACAGCCGCTGCGGGCCGGCCAGCACCAGCGTCATCGGCACCACCAGGCACTGTGCGAGCAAACCGGCCTCGATGACACGCGAACGCAGCGCGCCATAGCTCAGCAGAAACTGCACCACCAGCGCGGTGAGAACGGCAAAGCCCACGCACACCAGCAACTCGGCGGTGGCGTTGTCCACCGGCAGATCGCGCAGCCAGGTGCGGGCGGTGAGTGCATTCCAGGTGAGGATGACCAGGCCGAAGTAGGTCAGGTGCGCCTCTTGCCGGTTGATCCAGCCCAGGAACAGCAGAAACGCGCCCAGCACCGTGGTGGCGATGGTGATCGCCTGCAGCAGCGAGATGCTCCAGAACATCTCGCTTGCATGCCGCTCGGCCAGCACCGCGTGGGGCCCGATCTGCACCTGCGACAGCGCGCCCGCCCGCTGGCGCGACGTCACCTTTTGCAGCGGGTAGCCCTGCACCTTGATGTCCAGCGTGTTGCCCTCGGCGCGCAGCAGGCCGCTGGGCAGCGCAATCAGCTGCGGGTAGAAGCAGTTGCGCGTGACCGGCTCGCTCATGCGCCCGCCGCTGTAGACGATGAAGCCGTTGAGCCGCACCTCGGCATTGCTGCACACCCGCTCGATGTAGGCGGCCAGCAGCTGGTCGGCGGTGCCGGGCGCGTCAAAGCGCAGCCGGTACCAGACCGGGCCGTCTTCGCGCGGGCGGCTGTCAGACCACTCGTCGGGCAGCTTGATGGGTCGGCCCGGCTGATCCACCGGGAAGAGCTCGCCTGCGCCGCTGGTGGCCAGGGCGTTGTCGAGCACGATCACGTTGACCTGCGGGTCGACAGCGTGGGCGTGCAGGCTGGCCAAGGCCAGCAGCCAGGCCAGGGCGAATGGCCCCAGCCAGGCCAGGGTGGCAGCGGTGAGGATTCGTCGGGCTCGCATGGGCGCCGATTGTGCAGGAGCGTCAGTTGGGGCTGCACCGCTTCGGGCTGTGGCGCGACAATCCGCTTTTGGAAAGACGCACCGTGATCCTTCGCCACGCTTTCATGCCGCTCGACAACATCAAGCTCTCGCACCTGTGCGGCAGCCTCGACGAGCACCTGCGCAACATCGAATCGGCCTTCGACGTGAGCATCTCGCGGCGCAACGAATCGTTTCGCATCGAAGGGGCCAAGCCGGCCACCGAGCGCGCGGTGGCGCTGCTGCAGGCACTCTACGACCGCGCCCGCAAGCCGATCTCGGCCGAGGCCTTTCAACTGGCTTTGGTGGAGGCGCTGGCCGATGCCAAACGGAGTGGCCCGCGCGAGGCCGGCGACGCGCAGGCCGACGCCGAAGAGCAGGTGCTGCGCACCCGCCGCGCCGACCTGGCCGGCCGCACCACCAACCAGCACCTGTACCTGAACAACATCCGCACGCACGACATCACCTTCGGCATCGGCCCGGCCGGCACCGGCAAGACCTTTCTCGCGGTGGCCTGTGCGGTGGATGCGCTGGAGCGCAGCGCGGTGCAGCGCATCATCCTCACCCGCCCGGCGGTCGAGGCGGGCGAGCGCCTGGGTTTCCTGCCCGGCGACCTGGCGCAAAAGGTCGACCCGTACCTGCGCCCGCTCTACGACGCGCTCTACGACCTGATGGGCTTCGAGAAGGTGGCCAAGGCCTTCGAGAAGGGCAGCATCGAGATCGCGCCGCTCGCCTTCATGCGCGGGCGCACGCTGAACCATGCGTTTGTCATCCTCGACGAAGCGCAGAACACCACGCGCGAGCAGATGAAGATGTTCCTCACCCGCATTGGCTTTGGCGCCAAGTGTGTGGTGACGGGCGACGTGAGCCAGATCGACCTGCCACGCGGCACCGACAGCGGCCTGATCGACGCCGAGCGTGTGCTGCGGCGGGTGAACGCCTGGGCTTCCTGCCCGGTGATCTGGCGCAGAAGGTCGACCCTTACCTGCGCCCGTTGTACGACGCGCTTTACGACCTGATGGGCCTCGACAAGGTGGCCAAGGCGTTCGAGAAAGGCACGATCGAGATCGCGCCGCTCGCCT
>NZ_JANOCG010000408.1:0-12350 GCF_031412075.1 Rhizobacter sp. | reverse complement strand
TGTCACCGTTGGTGCCCAGCGGGATGTCGAAGTCCATGCGGTCATAGACGTCGTAGGGCTGGTTCTTGCGCAGATCCCACTGGATGCCGGAGCCGCGCAGCATGGGGCCGGTGAAGCCGAGGTTCAACGCACGCTCGGGAGACACCACACCGATGCCGACAGTCCGCTGCTTCCAGATGCGGTTGTCGGTTAGCAAGGTCTCGTAGTCGTCGACATTGGCGGGGAAGCGCGCGCAGAAGTCGTCGATGAAGTCGAGCAAAGAGCCAGCACGGTTCTCGTTGAGCCTGGAAATCGCCTTGGCGTTGTGGATCTTCGACACCTTGTACTGCGGCATCGAGTCAGGCAGATCGCGGTACACACCACCTGGGCGAAAGTAGGCCGCGTGCATGCGCGCACCGGACACTGCCTCGTACATGTCGAACAGGTCTTCACGCTCTCGGAAGCAGTAGATGAGCATGTTCATCGCACCGCAGTCCAGCCCGTGCGCACCCAGCCACATCAGGTGGTTCAGCAGGCGGGTGATCTCGGCAAACATCACACGGATGTACTGCGCGCGCTCGGGCACGTCGACCCCCAGCAGGCGCTCGATCGCCAGGCAGTAGGCGTGCTCGTTGGACATCATCGACACGTAGTCGAGGCGGTCCATGTAGGGCAGCGACTGCATGTAGGTCTTGCTCTCGGCCAGCTTCTCGGTGGCGCGGTGCAACAGGCCGATGTGCGGGTCGGCGCGTTGGATCACTTCGCCGTCGAGTTCGAGCACCAGGCGCAGCACACCGTGCGCTGCCGGGTGCTGGGGGCCGAAATTGAGCGTGTAGTTCTTGATCTCGGCCATGGTCTAGTGCAGCCCGCCGTAGTTGTCTTCGCGGATGATTCGCGGCGTGATTTCGCGCGGCTCGATCGTCACCGGCTGATAGATCACGCGCTTTTGTTCGGGGTCGTAGCGCATCTCGACATGGCCCGAAGTCGGGAAGTCTTTGCGGAACGGGTGGCCGATGAAGCCGTAGTCGGAGAGGATGCGGCGCAAGTCGATATGGCCTTCGAACAGGATGCCGTAGAGGTCGAAGGCTTCGCGCTCGAACCAGTTGGCCGAGTTCCACACCGGGGTGATCGACTCGACCGAGGGCAAATCGTCATCGGGGCAGAACACCTTGAGCCGCACACGCCAGTTGTGCTTGACCGACAGCAGGTGCGACACCACGCCGAAGCGCGCGCCTTCTTGCGGCTGGTCCTTGTAGGCGGAGTAGTCGACGCCGCAGATATCGACCAGTTGCTCGAAGTGCAGCGTGGGATCGTCACGCAACTGCGTGGCGGCAGCGAGGTAGTCGGCAGCCGCAACCGTGAGGGTGAGCTCACCGCGATCACGCACCAGCTTCTTGAGCCGCGCATCAAGCGCGGCCTCAAGCGCGGCCTGAAGAATGTCGAGTCTGCTCATGAGGGTGCTCAGCGGGCGATGGTGTTTTCGCGGCGGATCTTGGATTGCAGCTGCAAGATGCCGTAAAGCAAAGCCTCAGCCGTCGGGGGGCAACCCGGCACGTAAACGTCGACTGGCACGATGCGGTCGCAGCCGCGCACCACCGAGTAGCTGTAGTGGTAATAGCCACCGCCGTTGGCGCAGGAGCCCATCGACAGCACCCAGCGCGGCTCGGCCATCTGGTCGTAGACCTTGCGCAGGGCCGGCGCCATCTTGTTGCACAGCGTGCCGGCGACGATCATCAGATCGCTCTGCCGAGGGCTGGGGCGAAACAGCATGCCGAAACGGTCGATGTCGTAGCGGGCGGCACCCGCGTGCATCATCTCGACGGCACAGCAAGCCAGCCCAAAGGTCATGGGCCACAGCGAGCCGGTCTTCGACCAGTTGATCAGCGTATCGACACTGGTCGTGACGAAACCTTCTTTGAGAACACCTTCAATGCCCATGGCGAATCCTTAATGCCTAACGTAGCCACGGGCCGAGCGCCGGGCCGCCCCAAGCCGGCCCGCATCCCCTCGGGGGGATCGGGCAACGTACACGTTGGACGAGGCGCTTCATCATTCCCAGTCCAAGGCACCCTTTTTCCACTCGTAGGCAAAGCCCACGACCAGAATGCCCAAGAACAACATCATGGCCCAGAAGCCCGCTGCACCGATCTCGCGCAGCGACACGGCCCACGGGAAGAGGAAAGCAATTTCCAGGTCAAACAAGATGAAGAGGATGGCGACCAGGTAATAACGCACATCGAACTTCATGCGGGCGTCTTCGAATGCCTCGAAGCCGCATTCGTAGGGAGAATTTTTGGCGGCGTCAGGACGACGCGGGCCGAACAGGAAGCCAAGCACCTGGGGCGCTACACCCACTGCCACACCAACCAGGATGAACAAGATCACAGGAAGGTAGGGGGCCAGGTTCATGGTTCGAGTGTCGGCTTTGTTGATTACAGCAAGGCACTGGGTAAGCGCCTTGCCGATAGATCTGGTGCCGACGGCGAGACTCGAACTCGCACAGCTTTCGCCACTACCCCCTCAAGATAGCGTGTCTACCAATTTCACCACGTCGGCCTAACGTACTACTGCCGTCTAACTGCCTGGCAACGGCGTCTGGATTGCATGAGGAAGTAGCTCACCAGACAGCCGCAAATTCTAACCTCAAACCCCGGGTGATCTCGGCCGGACGCTGCATTGCAGCATGCCGTTTGGACCGCGGACAAAGGTTTTCAGGACCGGGTCACTTGCCCGGAATAGCGGGGAGTGATGCAGCAGGTGCAGCGGCGGGCGCTACATCAGATGCCGAGCGAGCCGACCCTGGGATCAGCGGTGCGCCACTTGCCGCAGAACTTGCAGCAGGAGCCGCCATGCCGGCGCGATCGAGCACGCTGGTGCCCGACGTGACTGTGCGGGTGTTGGCCACGTAGGCAAGTGCGAGCGTGCAGCAGAAGAAAACCGCAGCGCACACCGCGGTGGAGCGAGACAGGAAGTTGGCACTGCCCGTGGCACCGAAGAGGCTGCCCGACGCGCCACTGCCGAACGAGGCACCCATGTCCGCGCCTTTGCCATGCTGGATCAGCACCAACCCGATCATGACCAAGGCCGCCAGGATTTGCAGGGCCACCACGACGTTCATCAACACTTGCATTTCTTATTGCTCCAAAAAATTCTTCAGGCCCAGCTCAGCTGGCAGCCTTGCAAATGGCGGCGAAGTCTGCCGCCTTGAGGGATGCACCACCGATGAGCCCACCATCGATGTCTGCTTGTGAAAACAGCTGCACCGCGTTGTCGGCCTTCACACTGCCGCCGTAGAGGATCTGCATCTCGCCAGACTTCTCGGTGGCCGCGTGCAGTTGGGCGCGCAGCACGGCGTGCACCGCCTGCGCCTGCTCGGGCGACGCGGTCCTGCCGGTACCGATGGCCCACACGGGCTCATAAGCCACCACCACCTGCGAGATGCAGTGCGCCAGCGTGTGGATCACGGCCGAAAGTTGGCGCTTGACCACGGCATCGGTCTGCCCTGCTTCGCGCTCGGCCAGCGTTTCGCCCACGCACACGATGGGGGTGAGTTTGTGCGCCAACGCAGCCTTTGCCTTGTCGGCCACCAGTTGATCAGACTCGGCGTGATAAGCGCGGCGCTCGGAGTGACCGACGATCACGTAATGACAGCCAAACTCGCTCAGCATCGACGCCGACACCTCGCCGGTATAGGCGCCCGATTCGTGGGCCGAGCAGTCTTGTGCACCCCACACGATGCGGCTGCCTTGCAGCGACAAGGCCACGTCGGCCAGGTAAGGGAACGGCGCGCACACCGCCACACCGGCATCCCAGGGCTCAGCTTCCTTCAGCGCAGCCAGCAACTCGGCGTTGACCACACGGCCGCCGTTCATCTTCCAGTTGCCTACCACCAGTTTGCGACGCATGGGTTGGGGCTCCTTCGGATTCACCATGTCAACACGAGCTTGCCGATGTGCTCGTTCGATTCCATCAGCGTGTGCGATTGAGCCGCCTGCTCCGCCGGGAACACCTTGAAGATCACCGGCTTCACCTTGCCGGCTTCGAGCCAGGGCCACACGTTTTGACGGAGCGACTGCGCGATGGCAGCCTTGAAAGTAACAGGGCGCGGGCGCAAGGTCGAGCCGGTGACCGTGAGACGCTTGCGCATCACCACACCGGCGTCGATCTGGGCTTCAACGCCGCCTTGCACCGCAATCAGCACGAGGCGAGCGTCTTCGGCCATGCAGCTCAACTCGCGCGCGACGTAGGAGCCGGCGACCATGTCGAGCACCACGTTCACACCACGCTTGGCAGTGATGCGCATGACCTCGGCGGCAAAGTCCTGGCTGCGGTAGTTGATGGCGTGGTCGGCG
Organism: Rhizobacter sp.; assembly: GCF_031412075.1. GTDB lineage: Bacteria > Pseudomonadota > Gammaproteobacteria > Burkholderiales > Burkholderiaceae_C > Rhizobacter. Next base: position 8,019 of record NZ_JANOCG010000408.1, on the reverse strand, counting down.
CCGAGAGCGACGCACGCAGCGCATTTTTCATCGCTGCCGGCCGTCGCGATGACGGTCGCCCCCCAGGCCTTGGCCAACTGGATGGCGGTGACGCCGATCCCGCTCGTGCCGCCCTGCACCAGCAGCGTTTCGCCGGGTTGCAGTCCGGCGCGGTCAAACACGTTCGACCAGACGGTAAAAAAGGTTTCGGGCAGGCTGGCGGCTTCGATGTCGCTCAAGCCCGCCGGCACCGGCAGACACTGACCAATCGGCGCCACGCACAACTCGGCGTAACCGCCACCCGCCACCAAGGCGCACACCCGGTCGCCAAGGTTCAGCCCGGCTGCCGCCATGGCAGTTCGATCCCCCTCGACGATCTTGCCTGCCAGTTCCAGGCCAGGCAGATCAGATGCACCGGGTGGCACCGGGTAGTGCCCTTTTCGCTGCAACACGTCGGGTCGGTTCACACCCGATGCGGCCACACGAATCAAGACCTCACCGGCACCCGCGACCGGCGCCGGCCGCTCAGCGGGGCGCAAGACGTCAGGCGCGCCGCAAGACGCAATTTCGATGGCTTTCATGGGGTGCAGACAGTCGGTGGCGAGAAGCAGGCCGCCAAGCGGCCCGGCTTCATCAATCGTGTGAAGGCTGAGCTTCGCGCTCGATCAGGGCCTTCATCGACAACTTGACGCGTCCCTTCTCGTCGGTCTCGAGCACCTTGACCTTGACGATCTGGCCTTCTTTCAGGAAGTCGGTGACCTTCTCGACACGCTGGTGCGCGATCTGGCTGATGTGCAGCAGGCCGTCTTTACCCGGTAGCAGGTTCACCAGTGCACCGAACTCCAGGATCTTGGTGATCGGGCCCTCGTAGATCTTGCCCACTTCGACTTCAGCGGTGATCTCTTCGATGCGCTTCTTGGCGAAGGCGGCCTTGTCGGCGTCGGCCGAGGCGATGGTGATGGTGCCGTCTTCGCCGATGTCGATCGTGGTGCCGGTCTCTTCGGTCAGCGCACGGATGGTCGCGCCGCCCTTGCCGATCACGTCACGGATCTTCTCGGGGTTGATCTTCATGGTGTATAGGCGCGGTGCGAATTGCGACACCTCGGTCTTCGCTTCGCCCATGGCGGTCATCATCTTGTCGAGGATGTGCAGACGGGCTTCCTTGGCTTGTGCCAGCGCGACCTGCATGATTTCCTTGGTGATGCCCTGGATCTTGATGTCCATCTGCAGGGCGGTCACGCCAGCGGTGGTGCCGGCCACCTTGAAGTCCATGTCGCCCAGGTGATCTTCATCGCCCAGGATGTCGGTCAGCACGGCGAAGCGGTTGCCGTCCTTGATCAGGCCCATGGCGATGCCGGCCACGTGCGCCTTGAGCGGCACACCAGCGTCCATGAGTGCCAGGCAGCCACCGCACACCGATGCCATCGACGACGAGCCATTGGACTCGGTCATTTCAGACACCACGCGCATGGAGTACGGGAAGTCGACGCGGTTCGGCAGCACGGCGACGAGTGCGCGCTTGGCCAGGCGGCCGTGGCCGATTTCGCGGCGCTTCGGCGTGCCCACGCGACCGGTTTCGCCGGTGGCGAACGGAGGCATGTTGTAGTGCAGCATGAAGTGCTCGCTGAACTCGCCAGCCAGTGCGTCGATCTTCTGCGAGTCGCGGTCGGTGCCGAGGGTGGCAGCGACCAGCGCCTGCGTTTCACCGCGGGTGAACAAGGCCGAGCCGTGCACGCGCGGCAGCACGCTGTTGCGGATCTCGATCTGGCGCACGGTGCGGGTGTCGCGGCCGTCGATGCGCGGTTCGCCAGAAAGAATCTGGCTGCGAACGATCTTGGCTTCGATGTCGAACAGCACGTTGTCGACGTTGACCTTGTCGAAGGCGGTGCCTTCGGCGGTGAGTGCCGCCAGGGTGGCGGCCGTCACTTCGCGCGTGGCTTGCGTGCGTGCTTGTTTGGAGCGGATCTGATAAGCGGCGCGCAGCTTGTCTTCGGCCAGTGCAACCACCTTGCCGATGAAGGCTTCGTCCTTGGCGGGGGCCTTCCAGTCCCAGGCCGGCTTGCCGGCATCACGCACCAGATCGTTGATGGCGGCGATGGCGATATTGCCTTGCTCGTGACCGAACACGATGCCGCCGAGCATGATTTCTTCGCTCAGTTGCTGGGCTTCAGACTCGACCATCAGCACGGCAGCTTGTGTGCCGGCGACCACCAGGTCCATCTGCGAATCAAGCAGTTGGGTCTTGCCGGGGTTCAGCACGTACTGGCCGTTGACATAGCCCACACGGGCTGCGCCGATGGGGCCGTTGAACGGAATTCCCGAGATGGCCAGCGCGGCGCTGGAGCCGATCAGTGCGGCGATGTCGGCCGAAACTTCAGGGTTCAGCGACAGCACGTGGATCACCACCTGCACTTCGTTGTAGAAACCTTCGGGGAACAGCGGGCGCAGCGGGCGGTCGATCAGGCGCGAGGTCAGCGTTTCGAGTTCGCTCGGGCGGCCTTCACGCTTGAAGAAGCTGCCGGGGATCTTGCCGGCGGCGTAGGTTTTCTCGATGTAGTCGACGGTCAGGGGGAAGAAGTCTTGCCCCGGCTTGGCATTCTTGGCGGCGACCACGGTGGCCAGCACCACGGTGTCTTCGATGTCGACGATCACGGCACCACCGGACTGGCGGGCGATCTCGCCCGTTTCCAGCTTGACGGTGTGCTGGCCCCATTGGAAGGTCTTGGTGACTTTGTTGAACATGCTCATGTGTCTCTCCTTTGAGTGTCAGCGCCTGTAGGGCGGCGCCTTGAGACCCCGGAGCTGTGGCAACCTGGCGCGATGCCATTCCAGAGGGGTTCGGTGTGGAACGCCGTTGGAATGACACATCGTCATCGTTGGGTGCCTGGCTCCAAATGCAAAGAGCCTGTGCTGGTGAATCCAGACAGGCTCTTCACTATCTTGCGCCGCTTACTTGCGCAGACCCAGTTTCTGGATCAACGCGGTGTAGCGGTCTGCATCGGTGTTCTTCAGGTAGGCCAACAGGCTCTTGCGGGTGTTGACCATCTTCAGCAGACCCCGGCGACCGTGGTGGTCTTTCAGGTGGGTCTTGAAGTGGGGCGTCAGGTCGTTGATGCGGGCGGTGAGCAGTGCAACTTGCACTTCAGGGGAGCCCGTGTCGTTCGCACTGCGTGCGTTGGCCTTGACGATTTCAGATTTAGCGACAGACATGTCAGTTTCCTGGTGTCCGGGCCGCTGCAACTGCATTGTGTGCTGCGGTTTCCGGGGTTGCGACTTGCGGTGGCGGGAGAAACCTTCCCGCGCCGTGCTATGTTCCCTGACCAGCCGTGCCAGACAGAGCCCACGATTATAGCCGAAGGGCGCGACTCAGCCGCCCTACCCCTTCCACCAGCCTGGCCGGGTCGCGCGAGGCAAAACACCAGCGCAGCCAGCCTTCGGCTTCGTCGCCAAAGGCAATGCCTGGCGCCAGGCCCAGACCCACCTCTTCGACCAGGCGCTTGGCGAAGGCCAGGGAGTCGTCCTCGCCGGCCACGCGGAAGAAGGCGTACATGCCGCCGCGGGGCGTGGCAACGCTCACCCCGGGCAGCACGGCCAGGCGCGGGATCAGCGTGTCACGGCAGGTTTTCAGCCGCTGCACCAATCCCGGCACAAAGGCACCGGCCTCACGCACCGCCGCCAGCCCGGCGCGCTGCACGAACACCGGCGCGCAGGAGGTGTTGAACTCGATCAGTTTGGCCACGTCGGGCGACAAACCGGGCGGCAGCACCAGCCAGCCAAGACGCCAACCAGTCATCAGGAAGCTCTTGGAGAAGCTGTGCGCCACCACCAGGCGGTCGTGCGGCTCGGCAATGTCCAGGAAGCTTGGCGCGGCGCGTGCGCCCGGTTCGAAGTAGATGCGCTCGTAAACCTCATCGGCCACGATCCAGGTGCCCGTTTGCCGGCAATGGGCGAGCAAGACCCGTTGCTCTTCACGGCCCAGCGTCCAGCCGGTGGGGTTGTTGGGTGCGTTGACCAGCACGGCACGGGTCTGCGGCGTGATCGCGCTCAGCAAGGCCGGCATGTCGAGTACCCAGGCGCCGTCCTGCACTTGCAGCGGCACCCGCCGCACCTGCGCTCCCAGGATGGCCGGCTGCGCCACGATGTTGGGCCACACCGGCACCACCGCCACCACCTCATCGCCGGGGCCGATCAGCAACTGGCTCGCGATCATCAGGGCGCTCACGCCCGACGAGGTCACGGCGACACGATCCACATCAACGGCTCTATGCAGATCGCTCAGGTAGCCCGCAAGCGCCTCCCGCAACTCGGGCAAGCCAAGGTTGTGCGAGTAAAAGGTCTCTCCGGCATGCAACGACGCGACCGCCGCCTGGTTGACGGCAGCAGGCGTGGCTTCATCGCTCTCGCCAAACCAGAAGGCCAGCACGTCGCTGCGGCCGAGGCCGGCGTTGGCCACTTCGCGGATCTTGGAGGCCGGCAAACCGGCAATGACAGGTCTCATGTTGCGCCGCATGCTAGCGCCGATTTTCAAGCCCCTTGAAAACAAAAATGCCGCTCCTAGCTTGGGTGTCATGGGTTGCTGCACGGTGCAGCGGCCGAGGTCGATTCCAAGGAGATGCTCACCATGTTCGTATTCCCCACTGCCACTCGCCGCGTTGCCCCTGTTTCACTGTCGCGCGCCATCGACCACCTCTTCAATGACCACGCGCTGGCCGATGAGCCGCGTGTGCCCGCACTCGACGTCACCGAGAGCGACGCCGCCTACAAGCTGTCGTTCGACCTGCCCGGCCTCAGCAAGGATCAGCTGAAGGTCACCGTGCAAGGCCGTCGCGTGAGCCTTGAAGCCCATGCGGCCGCTGCTGAAGCGAAGGAAGGCGAACGTGTGATCTACCGCGAGCGCAGCACCGCGCAATACGCCCGCACGGTGAGCCTGCCGGCCGAGGTGGATCAATCCACGTCGACGGCCAAGTTTGAGAACGGTGTGCTGACCTTGACGTTGGCCAAGCGTGTGCCCACCGGCGCCACGCAGATCAACATCAACTGATGTCGACTCAGACGGCCGCGAGAGCCCAGCGCGGCTTGACGTCGAACGCGTAGTCGAGTCCAGCCGAGGCGATACCGCGCTGCAAGCGCATCGCCGCGGCCAGCGCGATCATCGCGCCGTTGTCGGTGCACAGCGCCAGTTCGGGGTAATGCACCCTGCACTGGCGCTTCGCACATTCGGCGTTCAGCATGGCGCGCAGGCGCGCATTGGCGCCCACGCCGCCAGCCACCACCAAGCGCTTCAATCCAGTGGATCTAAGCGCTGCCAATGACTTTTTCACCAGCACCTCGACGATGGCCTGCTGTGTCGATGCGGCGAGGTGCGCCTTGTCTTGCTCGCACACATTGCTGCCCAGCTTGAGCAGCTGCGTGCGCACGGCGGTCTTCAAGCCGGCGAAGGAAAAGTCGAGGTTGCCGCTGTGCAGCAGCGGCCTGGGCAGATCGAAGGTGGTGGCGTCGCCAAACTCGGCCAGCCTCGCCAATGCCGGGCCCCCGGGGTAGCCCAGGCCCATCATCTTGGCCGACTTGTCGAAGGCCTCGCCAGCCGCGTCGTCGATGGTTTCGCCCAGCAGCTCGTATTGCCCCACGTCGTCCACGCGCATCAACTGGGTGTGACCGCCAGACACCAGCAAGGCGACGAACGGAAACTCGGGCGGATCGCTCGCAAGAAACGGGGACAGCAAATGCCCTTCGAGGTGATGCACTCCCATCACGGGCTTGCCCAGCGCAGCACCCAGGGCACAGGCCACGCCTGCCCCCACCAGCAGCGCACCGGCCAAACCGGGGCCGCGCGTGTAGGCCACCACGTCAATGTCTTGCAAGCTGCAAGACGCCTCGTTCAGCACCTGTTTTGCCAGAGGCAGCACACGCCGGATGTGGTCGCGCGAGGCCAGCTCGGGCACCACGCCGCCATACGCCTGGTGCATGTCGATCTGGCTGTGCAACGCATGCGCCTGCAAACGCGGCACGCCGCTTGCGTCAGCCTCCACCAGCGCCACGCCGGTTTCGTCACACGATGACTCCACACCCAGAACTTTCATCGAGACGAGTGTACCGAGCACAACACACGGCCCATAAAGGGCTGTTGTTTTCCACAGCCTGGCATCGGTGTTTTCCCGAAATCGCCTCGAACCCTCTTCACAGCACCAAGTCGGCGCACTACTGTGCACATCCGAGCAGTCACCCGAGATGTGATTGCCAACAATGAACATCGTTGGGGAATCCATGAAGGAATACCGTCTTGTCGCTTGGGCCGACCTGCCCGCGCCTTACCACCGCACGGCCTACCGCCGCATGCTCACCGACATGTCGCATCGCCACATGTCGCTCGCCCAGTTGACAGCCTGCAGTGGAATCCGCCGCAAGGAAGTGCAGCAGTTCATCGAGATGCTGGAAGGCCGCAGCTTGCTGACCGAGCGCGATCTGTCCGCACCCGATTCGGTGTTTGAATCGCTCCGCCCGCTGGGCGGATGGCTGCGCAAAGCCTTGAACGTGCAAGCCAACGACCACTGAACGCCAACTTGGTCACGGAGCCCGCCCCTCGGCGGGCTTTTTCGTTTCTGGCGTGGATGTTGCTGTCTCATGCACCATGAAAGTGCCGCCTCCGAGCCCAACCCCTGCATTGCGCATCGTGATCGTGGCACCCGATCTCGCGCCCGACGGCACCGATCCGCAAGCAGGCACCGAAGCCGAGCGCTCGCGCCTGTTGCGCATCGGCCTGCTGGAGAACGGCTACAACATCGTCGCCGTGTTGCCGGTCGACGTGTTCCTGCCCGACCGCATTGCGCAGATCGCGCCCGACATGATCATCGTCGACGCTGAAAGCCAGGCCCGCGACACGCTGGAGCACGTGGTGATGGCCACACGCGACGCGCGCCGGCCGATCGTGTTGTTCACCGAAGACGAAGACACCTCGCACGTGCCGGCGGCCATCGCCGCCGGTGTCACCGCGTACGTGGTGGCGGGGCTGGGCACCGACCGCGTCAAGCCGGTGCTCGACGTGGCGATGGCCCGGTTTCGGCATGAGGAGAACCTGCGTCGCGAGCTGGCCGACGCTCGCACCGAGTTGTCAGACCGCAAGCTGATCGACCGTGCCAAGGGCCTTCTCATCAGCCGCCACGGCCTGAGTGAAGAAGACGCGTATGCGCGCCTGCGCAAAACCGCGATGGACAAGGGCCTCAAGCTCGTTGATGTGGCACAGCGACTCATCGACGTCAGCGACCTGCTCGGTTGAAGTGCATGCAGCTCGGCATCAACCCTGATTTGGTGCGGCGCAACACCCAAACGCCACAAACCACCATGGCACACCGCTTGCGTATGTAGACGCAGAAGATCAACGGCGATTTTCTGGAGACATCGGCTGGCGCCAATGACGGCGCTGCGCTGATGGGACGACGGCGTCCCCACGAGTTCGGGTTTCATCCCGGCGACGTGCGGACGCCTTTTTGTTTTTGTCTTTTCCTTTTTCATGCACTGAGAACAAGCCATGACCCACCCATCGACCAGAAAGCCCAACCTCATGAGCCGCCGAACCCTGATCAAAGCCGCCGCCGCTGGCAGCGCCGCCGGTCTTGTGCCCGGCCTGAACACCGCCGTCTACGCCGCGGGCTCCGACAAGCCTGAAAAAGAAGAGGTGCGCATCGGCTTCATTCCCCTCACCGACTGCGCTTCGGTGGTGATGGCCTCGGTGCTGGGCTTCGACAAGAAGTACGGCGTGAAGATCATCCCCACGAAAGAAGCCTCGTGGGCCGGTGTGCGCGACAAACTGGTCAACGGCGAACTCGACATGGCCCACGTGCTGTACGGCCTGATCTACGGCGTGCACCTCGGCGTGAGCGGCCCCAAGAAAGACATGGCCGTGCTGCTCAACCTGAACAACAACGGCCAGGCCATCACGCTGTCGAAGGCGCTGGCCGACAAGGGCGCGGTCGACGGCCCCTCGCTTGCCAAGCTGATGGCCAAGGAGAAGCGTGAATACACCTTCGCGGGCACCTTCCCGAC